>JBATTM010000483.1:0-16192 GCA_049670545.1 Polyangiales bacterium | reverse complement strand
GTACGATCGCGTACGAGCCCGCGCAGGACCCTTGCACGTCGAGTGTCCCTGAGGCGACTAGCAGAATTTCGACGTCCGGGTCGGTGACCGTGAGCGAGCTGCCTCCCATCTGGATTCCGACCTCTTCTGCCGAGTCTTCCTCGTAGGTGCACTCGCCGTTGTCTTGGACGGGAAGCCACCAGCCGCCCTCGAGATACAAGGTCGTTCCGCACAGTCGACCCTCCATGATGTACTCCTCGTCCACCAGGATGTCGATGTCGTCGCCGGTCTGGGTGAACTCCCAGCCAAGCGAGCATGACTCGAACATGGACCCTGGCTGTGCCCCATCGCAGCCCTCGGTGTCTACGGTGACCACGCCCGAGTCGTTCCACGTCCCC
Organism: Polyangiales bacterium; assembly: GCA_049670545.1. Lineage (GTDB taxonomy): Bacteria > Myxococcota_A > Polyangia > Polyangiales > Houyiibacteriaceae > SG8-38. The sequence continues at coordinate 15,815 of JBATTM010000483.1, read as the reverse complement.
GTCAGGTCATAGGCGGCCGGTTCGTCACACGTGGGAAGGGTCGCGGTGCCCGTGATGGAATACGGGGGACCAGGCTGACAGTGGAGAAGCACGAGCGCCGCCACTCCGAGGGTTGCCGTCTTCCATCTGTTCAGGCGCATCGCCACTCCTCTCCAACGAGCCATACGTGGCCGAAGGGGGAAAGGTTACCGCGGTTTTTGGGCGACGCCTAGTCGTGGACAGTGACCTTGATCATCTTTACGGGCGTGACAGGCCGGTCTCCAGCGCCAGTCTTGGTGCGTCCGATTTTCGCCGCGACGTCCATTCCGTCGACGATCTTCGCGAACACGGGATGCTTCGACGCGCCGGGCGAGAACCAATCCAAGTACGCGTTGTTGGCGGTGTTGATGAAGAACTGGCTGCTGCCGCTATTGGGGCGACCGGTGTTCGCCATGGAAAGCGTTCCCGGTTCATTCGAAAGCTTGGCGTTCTCGGGATGTTCGTCCTCGATGCAGCCGTTCGGACCATTGCCCGTGCCAGCGCGCCCGCTGTTGGGGTCGCGGCTATGGGGGCAGCCGAACTGGATCATGAAGCCGTCGATGACACGATGAAAGTGCAAGCCGTCGTAGAAGCCGCTCTTGGCAAGCTCGATGAAGTTGCCGGCCGTACGGGGCATGAGGTCGGAAAAGAGCTCGATTTCGAGGTTGCCGAGCGATGTTTCGAGAGTTGCGGTCGGGTTGGCCATGGCGGAGGAGTATCAGTTTTCCCCGGCCGTGCCACCAGTTCGCCGCGCCCAACCTCCATTGCCAACGGAGTTGGGGTATCCTCGGCCGCTCGATGACGCTTCACGAGAAACTCACGCGTGAAATCTGGAGCGGCCCGTCCGGCCCAGGGGTTGGTGCGTTCTTTGATCTCGACCAGACTCTGCTCGCGGGCTTCTCGGCGACCGCCTTTACGCGCGACCAATTGGCGTCGGGCCGCCTGTCCCCAAAAGACCTGCTGGATTCGTTCCGCGCTACCCTTTCGTTCGCAAGAGGGAAGACCGGTTTCTCGTCTTTCGTGACGGCGACTACCGCGATGTATCGGGGGCTCGAAGAGTCGGTGCTCGAAGATGTGGGGCAGCACGCGTTCGACAAGTACCTCGCCACGCAGATTTACCCCGAGTCACGAGCGCTCGTCGAGGCGCACCGGAAGCGCGGGCACACGGTGGCGATCATCACGTCGGCGACCCGGTACCAGGCAGAGCCGATCGCGCGCGAGCTTGGCATCGATCATTTGATGTACACCGAGCTCGAAGCCGAGAACGGCGTGCTCACGGGAGGGGTTGTACGCCCGACTTGCTATGGTGAGGGGAAGGCCGCGGCTGCGCGGGGGCTCGCTGCAGAGCACGGGCTCGATCTCGAGGAAAGCTACTTCTACTCTGACAGTCATGAAGACCTGCCACTCTTCGATCTCGTGGGTCGCCCCCGACCCCTGAACCCGACGCGTCAGCTCGCGCAGATCTCCAAGGAGCGCCGTTGGCCCGTCCGTCGGTTTCGAAGCCGCGGGACACCGACGGTTGGCGATGTCGTCCGGACGGGGCTCATTTACGGAACGCTAGCGCCTGCGGTTGTGTTTGGGGTAGCAGCTGGCGTGCTCAACAGCTCCAGGCGCGAAGCGTTCAACGTGATGGGCTCGCTCTGGGGAGACCTCGCGACATCGGCGGCAGGCATCGATCTCCGAGTCGAGGGGGAAGACAACCTTTGGTCTCATCGTCCCGCCGTGTTCATTTTCAATCACCAAAGTGGGCTCGAGCTCGTTCTGCTCTTGAAGCTGCTGCGGCGAGATTTTACGGGGATTGCGAAAGCAGAGCTGAAGCAAAACCCTGTGTTCGGACCGCTCTTCAGCGCTGCCGGCGTCGCCTTCGTCGACCGTTCGAACACCGACAAAGCGATCGAGGCGCTTGCTCCCGCGGTCGAGGCCCTCCGCCATGGTCAGTCGTTGATCATCGCACCCGAGGGGACGCGCTCGACGACACCAACGCTTGGCCGCTTCAAGAAGGGGGCGTTCCGGCTCGCGATTCAGGCTGGCGTGCCCATCGTCCCCGTCGTGTTCCGGAACGTTCTCGACGCGTTGCCGAAAGGTGCGTTGGTGGTCCGTCCTGCGGTCATCGAAGCGGTCGTGCTACCGCCAGTCGATACTTCCGAATGGTCGCTTGAAGAACTCGATGCGGAGATCGCGAAGGTGCGTGAGCGATATCTCCACGTTCTACATCAGTCTCGCGAGCACGACTGACGCAGGTCGATCATTCGCCCCAGAGGGTTGCCTTCGAGTAGGCATCGCCGAGAAACCAAATGTCGCCGCCGACCATCCGTCTGTGTACATCTAATGAAGCGATGGCCTCCATGTCGCCGCTCGTGAGCACGGCGTCTTGGGCGAGCCAGTTCTCTGTGATTCGTCCGGGATTGACCGACTTGGGGATGACGCTCGTTCCACGCCCTAGTGCCCACGCGATCAGCACCTGGCCTGGCGTCGCCTTTCGGGCGTTCGCGATGTCCGCGATCGTGGGATGCTCTGTGAGAAGCACGCCGTCCTTGCGCCGAAACATGGCCGCGGAGTCGGGAGAGCCGAGCGGTGAGTAGGCGGTGACGTGCACGCCCATGGCCTGGCACGCCGCGACCAGCTGCGCTTGCTGCAAGTACGGGTGTAATTCGATCTGGTTGACGGCGGGCGCGTGGCCGGTCGCCTCGCGGATCCGCTCGATGTGCGTGGTGTTGAAGTTGGAGACGCCTACTTGTCGTGTAAGGCGCTGATCGGCGGCGGCAATCATCGCCTCCCATGTGGCTTCGAGTGGCACCTCTTCGAGCGAGATGAAATCCGTTGGTGCTCGTGGTAGCGCGACGCCTTCGCGCAGCGCGACGGGCCAGTGTACGAGGTACAGATCCAGGTAATCGAGCTGCAGCTTGCGGAGGCTGGTTTCGAGCGCTGGCCGCACGTGCTCAGGCGCATGCGCATCGTTCCAGAGCTTGCTGGTGATCCAGATCTCCTCGCGCGTGACGTCTCCGGCGCGAAACGCATCGGCGAGTGCGCGCCCGACGTCTTCCTCGTTCTGGTAGACAGCCGCGCAGTCGATGTGCCGATACCCGGCCTCGATGGCAGCACGGACGGCGCCATACACCGCATCAGGCTCAGACTTCCACGTGCCGAGCCCCAGTGCTGGCATTTCGGTCCCGCCGGTCAACGGTTGGGTGCTCATGGTCGCTTCTCCTCTTCGGGGCGGACACGGCTACGTCGGGTCACTGCCTTGAAGACGCGTTGGAACACCGCGGCGTCCCGGTTCGTGGGTCGGTCGAGGTCCTGCTCGTTTCCGGACTCCGGGTACAGTTGGTATCCCGCGTGAAGCACGCGTTCGATTGCGCTCGGTGCGAATCCATACAGGAGCTCGAACAGATTCCCCATCGGCGTGGCTACCCGCTTCGGCTGTCGGACGATCCCGTCGATGATGAGCGCGGCGGCCTCATCCGCCGTCCGCATGGGAAACGTGCGGTAGATTGTCGTGCTTTCCATCATGGGAGTTCTGACGAGCGGCATGTAAATCGTCGTGATCTTCACGCCGTCGGCGAGCGCCTCCACGGAGAGAACGCGACTGAACGCGTCGAGCGCCGCCTTGCTCGCGATGTAGGCGCCGAACCGCGGCACGTTCACCTGGACGCCGACGGTCGAGACGTTGAGAATCTGCCCCGCTCCACGCTCGCGCATGCCCGGGACGAACCCCATGATCAGCCGCACGGAGCCGAGGAAATTGAGTGCGAGCGTGCGCTCGAAATCATGCATCCGCGAGTAAGACTTCGCTACGCTTCGACGAATCGAGATCCCTGCGTTGTTGACCAGGATATCGACGCCTCCGTGGTCGGCGAGGACCCGCTCGATGAGCTCCTGGGTGGGAGTCGCCTCCGAGAGGTCACAGTGATAGCGATGCGCTCTGCCACCACGAGCTTCGATGTCTCGTTGGAGCGCGGCGAGCTTGTCCTCGGAACGAGCCACCAAGACGACGATTGCGCCGGCGTCGCCGAGCTGATGGGCGAGCGCTTCCCCGATTCCGCTCGACGCGCCGGTCACGACGACAACCTTGCCGGACACGCGGTCTTGAAGATTCATGAATTCGATCCTTTGTCGGAGAGTCGATCGGAGATGAAGGCGCCGAGCCCCTCGATCACGGACGCTGGCAGTTCGTGGCCTCCTCCGAACGGAGACCAGCGGACGTCGAGGCCGCACCCCGTCATCGTGTCGCGAAGCACCTCGGCGGCCTCGAACGAAAGGATGGGGTCCCGTCGGCCATGGCTCTGAAACACCGGAACCACCTGACGCTCGGGCATTCCCGTGCTCCAGGCTGCGAGATTGACGGGCGTACCCGACAAGACCGCGAGTCCCGCAGGCTTCACGTCGCGTGTGAATACGGCATTGCACGCGGCCATCGATCCCTGGGAGAAGCCTCCCACGACCAGTCGAGACTCAGGCACATCGAGGGTTTGCCGAAGGTCGACGAGCATCTGCACGACCAGGTCGGTTGCGTCCTCCATGCCTGGCGGGACCTTCTCGGCATAGTCCCGCGGCGCACCCTCGAGCGCCTGGGCCGCAGACTCCATGTCGACCATCCACCAGGCCCGCGCGCCTGGCATTCCGGGAATACCGTGGGGGGCTTCGGGGAATGCGAAGCGAATGTCCCGAGGGACGTCGAGTACGCGCCACAGACCCACCAGGTCGGTTCCCGGGGCCCCGAACCCATGCATGAGGACGACCACGGGGCCATCGCCCCCGCCTTCACGGTCCGGCCCGCCCGTCAACCGAACTGTCACGCCTCCAAATTGTTTCTCGCGCACGGCGGCGACCATAGCACTTCGTGCACGGCACGCTTGACATCGAAGGCGCGCCGACCAGGAATGGGTTGACCCACGAGAGGAAGGCTTGTTCCATGCTGCGCTATCGACTTCTGGGCCCGACCGGGCTCCGTGTTTCAGAAATCTGCCTCGGGACGATGAGCTTCGGCGATCAGTGGGGGTTCGGGGCGGACGAGGTCACGAGCCACCAAGTGTTAGACGCCTACGCGAATGCCGGAGGGAATTTTCTCGATACCGCCAACAAGTATCACGGGGGCCAGACCGAAGAGATCGTCGGCAAGTGGCTCCAAGACCGACGTCATCGATTCGTCGTCGCGACGAAGTACACGCTGGCCATGGATCACACGGATCCGAATACCGCTGGCAATCACCGGAAGAATCTGGTCCGGTCCGTCGAGGAAAGCCTCGCGCGTCTGCGTACCGACTACATCGATTTGTTGTGGGTACACGCGTGGGACGACCTGACGCCGTACGAGGAGACGATGCGTGCGCTCGACGACTTGGTTCGCTCAGGGAAGGTGCTTTACGTCGGCGTAAGCGACACGCCTGCATGGGTAGTGTCCGCATCGAACGTGTTGGCAGAGCTTCGTGGTTGGACTGCGTACGCGGGGCTCCAGATTGAGTACAGCCTTCTGCAGCGCACGCCCGAGCGGGATCTGCTCCCCATGGCCGATCGGTTCGGGCTATCCGTGCTGGCCTGGGCGCCACTTGGGGCAGGTGTGCTGACGGGGAAATACACCCGCGGTGGTGCCGACAACGACTCTCTGCGAGGCACGAACAACGAGCAACGTGGCCGCACCTCCGAGCAAAGCCTCCGAATCGCGCGGACAGTGGACACCGTGGCCGACGAGATCGGAGCGTCGTCTGCGCAAGTCGCCACAGCCTGGGTCCAGGCCCAAGGCTACCGCTACATTCCCATTGTTGGTGCCCGAAAAGTCTCACAGATCGAGGACAGCCTCGGCGCCTCGCGATTGGCGCTGAGCCCCACACATCTCCAGCAGCTCGACGAAGTGAGTCGAGTCAGCATGGGGTTCCCACACGATTTCTTGGCCTCCGACGGGGTTCGCGACCTGGTGTACAGCGAGACGCGGACGCAACTCGATCGTCGCTAACTACGAGCCTCGCGCGTCCACGGCCCTGGTCACGGCGGTCGCGACAGCGACGGTCCTCAGGTCCGCGGGGATTCTTCCTCCGAAGCAGTTGGTGACGAGGGCCACGCCCACTTCTCGTTCCGGATCGGCCCATGCGCCCGAGCCGCCGAATCCGAAATGTCCAAAGGCGTGGGGTGCAGGCATGCCCAAGTCTACGTGGCCTCGTCCCCACGGCACTCGCAGGCCGAGCGAGACCGGTCGCATGTAGCCAACTTTGAATCGGAGGGGGAAGGGGATGACACGGCCGATGGGTCCGTTCTGATCGACGATCGCGTCAGCCAGCGTCGCGGCGGAGAGCAATCGAACGTCGTCGATCGCGCCGCCGAGGCTCAACGCACCGTAGAGTCGCGCGAGCGAGCGCGCGTTGAACACGCCGTTGCCCGACGGAATGACGGAGGTGAGCCAGCGAGGGTCTCCCAGGACACGCCCGAGCCCCGGGGGGATCATGGCGGTCACTGCATGCTCGAACGCCGAACTCACGCGCACCGTCATCGAGGCCGTCTTGCGTACGCGCGCCCGGACGCCCCGAGGGCGACCCCGAAGAATCTTGCGAGGAAGCGTCGGCACGAGGAACTCCGCGACACGCGGCAGCTCGCTCGGAGGCATACCCATGTACAGACCATCGACGCCAAGCGGGCGAGCGAGATGTGTCTCGATCAAATCGGGGAAACGTTCGCCCGTCGCCCGTTGCAGGACCTCGCCGATTACCCAGCCTCCAGTCCAGGCGTGGTACCCGAAGTCGGTGTCGGGTGTGTGCACCGGTTCCATGTTCTCGATGACCCGTAACATGTGATCCCAGTCGAACATCTCCTCAGACGATTCGATGATGCGGCCTATCGAGTAGAGGCCGGCGCGATGAGAGGCGGCCTGACGTACCGTGATTCGCTCCTTGCCGTTCTTCGCGAAACCGGGCCAGTAGTGGGCGACCGTCTGATCGAGCTCGACCAGGCCTTTGTCGACCAATACGTGCAGGAGCGTCGCCATGACGCCCTTGCCGGTGGACATGCAGAGCGAAAGGGTGTCCGGTTGGAATGGGGTTCCGTTTCGGTCCCTCGTGCCTGCCGAGACTTCTGCGACGAGCTCGCCTCGATGATAGACGGCGATCGCCGCGCCGCCGTGGCGTTTGGGTGCACACCAGCGAACCGTATCGCGCAACGACCGAAAATCGGGATGCGTGTACCCGTGGACTTCCATGATTCGGCGAGAACCTCGGCAGCACTATAGCGCGATAGTGTTCACGGATCGTAACTGCAGTAGGCGCCCGTCTTGATCGATTGCTGCAGATGCTTGGCCAGTCGCGGGTGATGTGCCTCGATACGTCGGATCGCATCTCGAATTCGGCGCTGGATGTTGACTCTCGCACGCTCGGCAGCGGCTCCTGCGCGTCGGTTCCGTCCGCCGAGCCCAAGTGCGTTCGCAAGCTCTCGCTTCAAGAAGTCGAGCTCTTCGTGCAACTTTTGCGCGCGCCCCACGTCGTTCCAGCTCTCCGCTTCCTCGAGCTCTTCTTGAAGCGCGGCGACCCGGTCTCGGTATTGTCGTCTCGATGTTTCGTCCAAGACAACGCCGGCGTCGCCTCGATCGACCGGTTGGGCACGTGCCTGGCTCCCCTCGCCGAGGTCGAGCACGTGGAACTCTCGACCGGGGTTCTCGATCAGCGCGGCCAGCAACCTGACTCCCTTCATGTCTTTCAGATGAAACTCCTGCCCCTCGTAGGAAAGGCTCCAGGCATCGCCGACTCGGCCGATCGTGAGCCCTGGCACGGTGGCGTGCGTCGAGGAAGCGGGAGAAGCCGGAACTGACTCGACGTCCGCGATCTCTGCGATGCGTGTCACCCAATGGGTCATGCCGAGTGGTTCTGCCGTAGAGATAGAGAGTCGCGCGAGTTCGGCTGCGCGGTGCCGCTGCTCGGGTGCTCCGTTCGCGATGAGCATCTCTGCGTATTCTCCGGCGATCAAAGCCAATGTTGGCTTGCCGCCTGTCCGACGTGCCTTCGTCATGGCGTGTTCGTAGTGTTCGGCTGAGTCGTCGAATCGGCCGAGGGCTCGATTGAGCAGCGCGAGGGACCAGCTATGGGGGCCTTCGATCGTCATGCCGATCATGCCTGTCGTGACGAGTTGTTCGCTCGAGAGGATCAGCCTGGTGAGCAGGCGCTCTGCCAGTTCTTGATTCCCCGCGATGAAGCAAAGGCGCGCCATCGAGAGCCCAGCGGACGGGTCTCCCGACTTGATCAGAAGGTCGATCCCTTCCGGATGAAAGTGATGGAGCGCCTGTTCCGAACGGCCGGCGATCATGTGCTCTGCGCCTGCCAGCACATCCGCAGTGGCGCCACCGAAGTCGCTCCCACGCCACGACCGTTCGATGGCCGCCACGACGAGTTGGTGGTTGTCGAAGTCTCCCGTGAGCTGAAATAGGCGCACCCGTTGGTGTTCGTAGGCACGTTGCGCGTTTGGGTCCTTGGAACGTGTGGCGAGGGACCCGAGTTCGTCGATGTACTCAGTCGCCGCCTCAAAATTGCCCTCCCACAGCGCGCGAAGCCCGTGAAGGGCGACGCAGCGCCATCGATATGCAGGGTGACGAAGCTCCTCTGCGGCGAGTTCACACGCGTGGATGACGCGGTACGCATCATCGAGACGCCCAAGTTGCACGAAGTCCATGAACGACCGAACGTTGGCCAGCAGGGCTTCGCGTGGATTGGCGAGCTCTTCCGCAAGCGCGGCATGCTCGCGATCGAGCGCGAGGCGTTCCTCGGGGTCGGCCAGGTCGACGAGCGCTGAGCCTCCGTTTCGAAGCGTGTCGAGCAGCACGGCTCGGTCGCCGACTCGTCGGGCCATCTGGATCGCCTCATGCGCCAGGTCCATCGGGACTTGCGTGTCGAGCGCGGGTTGAAGAGCCGCCGCCAATCGCGCCATGACCCGCGCTCGCATGGCGCTATCCGTGGGATCGAGGAGCGCGACAGCCTCTTCGAGAAGTGCGACCAGCTCGGGATCGACTTCGGCGAAGATCAACGCGGTCCCGTGCTCGAGGGCGGCGCGAGCGAGCAGATCGGCGTCCCCGATCTCTCGGGCGATGCTGGCAGCCTGTGTGCAAGACGCCTTGCCGCTTGCGATGTCCCCCGACCGAGTCTGTGCGTGACCCCGTTGGATGAGAATCGTGGCGCGGAGCGAGGCGTCGGCGTGCATCGCGCTTTCCGCGGCGTCGAGGGCAGACTGCGCTGCAGAGATCGCTTCATCGAACGCGAGCTGCTCCAACGCCTGCCGGCTCGCTCGGAGGTATGCGTCCGCCGCCTGGTTCACCGCATCGGGTCCGGCCAATGAGAAGTGGTGGGCAACCTCGGACCATTCCGGTTCGAGGGAGCCCGCGTGGCGTCGCACCAATGTCTCGGCGAGCCGCCGATGCTCCTCGAGCCGCTCTGCGAGGGGAATCGACTCGTAGATCAACTCCCGAATCAAGTAGTGGGCGAACCGGTAACGCTGCGGGCCGATCTCGATCAGGATCGTCGCCTCGGTGGCCTCCTGGCAGGCCGAAGCACACCGTGAAGGCTCTTTGGGGTGGTTCGTATCGAGAAGCGTGGCCTCGAACTCCCGCCCGACGACGGCCCCGCGCTGAAGCACACGGACGCACTCTGGGCCCAAGCGATCGATGCGTTCGTGGGTCGCCTGACGAACTGAGTTCGGGATCAACGGGCGCCCGTCTCGATCGCGTGCGCCCTGCGATCGCCACAAGCGTCCGACCTCGACCAGGAAGAGGGGGTGGCCTTCGGTAATCTGATAAAGGGCCTCGACCAGGTTCGCGTCCGCTTCCGCGTGCCCGTCGGTCGATCGGAGAAAGGCCTCGATGTCGAATGTGCTGAGGCGGTCGAGTGGAAGCTGGTGCCCTTGGCGCGCCGTTCGGAGGAGTTGCGTGCCGCTCGTGGAACTCGCGAGATCTGCGTCGCGGTAGGTGCCGACGATGATGATCGGCTGGTTGCGAACACTGGCGATGAGGAAGTCGAGCAGCAGCACCGTCGAAACGTCGGCAACGTGCAGATCCTCGAGGATCAGCAAAATCGGGCAACGTTCGGCAACGTTCCCCAGGACGTGTCCCACGCCGTCCATGAGTTGAAACCGAGCTTGCTCCGCGCCGAGGTCGGAAGCTTCGTGGGTTCCGTGCGATTCGCGCAGCTCGGGGAGCACCTGTGACAGGGGGGAGAGAAAAGCGTCGAACTGACCAGGCTCCGCGGTTCGAAGCACGGCCCTCAGAATTTGGACCCAAGGCCAGTACGCGGGCGCGCCCCCGGCCTCCCAGCATCGGCCCCACAGCGTTCGCATGCCAAGCTCTCGCGATAGCCCGGCGGCCTCTTCGGCGAGGCGGCTCTTCCCGATTCCGGCCTCCCCGGTCAGGAACCAGAGGGACCCACGCCCTTCGCCGGCTTCGCGGATGGCGCCGTGTAGAAGATCGATCTCTCGCTGGCGTCCGACGATGGAAGACTCAACCACTGGGTACCCTCGGGCGCAAAGTTATCACGCACACAAAGCTCGTCGAATCCGAGCCGAAGCATGTTCCGGTACGACGAATTGGGTTCGTGAGGCCGTGGAAGGCCCGTTTCGGTAAACACCCAGGTGCAACCGAGGCGAGCGGCGAGATCGATCCGCGCCCGCATCAGCGCACGCTGGCAACCCGTGTTTCGCGCGGATTCACGAGTGGCAGCGAACGCGAGGTACGCGTCGTTGCCCTGAATGCGTAGGGCAGAGGCAGCGAGAATCACACCCGCATCCCGGACCACGAAGAAATGCCAGCTCGCTCCGACGACGCTTGCTGCGAAGAGGGCGGATGCGCCTGCAGGGATTCCGAACGACTGACAGAGGATCTCACCGATCTCCAGGCCGTCCGCGGTGGCGGCGGGGCTGGCCGTCGGCGCCCCATCTTCCGGAGGCATCGGCTCCACACGTCGCGCGAACTTCATCCAACTTCGCGGATAGCGGACGATTCCACGCTCCTTCAGAAGCTCTGGAAGGCTCGTCCGGCGCTGGTCGCATGCGAGGTGGACCCAGAACCGTGCGACCTTGCGGCTCGTGTAGTGCCCGGCGACGTGGTTCACCGTGGCGGATTCGGCGCCTGGGGCCGGTCGAAGGCCGATGGCGCGGTTGAGCAGTGGGTGGTCGATTTCCGAAGCACTGAGAAGGGTCCCGCCCGCCAGCGCGACGCGCTCGAGTCCCAATTCTCGCCGCAGGGTCGGTGTCACGCCCGCGTAGAGGCTCTCCCACGCTGCCCGTTCGCTGGCTTCACTCCTTTGAAACAGCTGATCCATCGTTTGATTGCCTCCGCCCCTACGGCGTGACCCGTCACGGAACGATGTTCCGCGCGAAGTTACGCCGCTTGGGTAGAGGGCGACCGAATGCCCTTCGAGGAGCTTCACCATGGATGCGGTTTTGATCGGGATTAGTTTGTTTTTCTTCGGGTTTTTGGCATACGACACGCTTCGCCCCGCGCGCGGATATGTCCGAACTCGTGCCTGGGTAGCGCGTGGCGTGGCATCGTTCGTCGTGTATGTCGCGATCTCGAGCGCATTCCCGTTCCTTTGGGACGAGTGGCTCGGGGCCCACAGGCTCGTCGACGCGACCTCTCTCGGGACCTGGGGCGGCGCTGCCGCCGGGATCCTGTCCCTGAACCTCTTCATGTACGCCTGGCACCGCGCACTCCACAGCAACGGCTTTCTGTGGCGCTGGCTCCACCAGATGCACCACAGCGCGGAGCGGGTCGATGTGGCTGGGGCGTTCTATTTTTCTCCGTTCGACGTGGTTGGTTGGGCGGCTGTGTCGAGTCTCGGTCTCGTCTGGGGGGTCGGGCTGACGCCCGAGGCTGCACTCGTCGCGACCCTGTTCGCCACGTTCATGGCCGTCTTCACGCACGCCAACGTGCGCACCCCTCAGTGGCTCGGGTACTTGGTCGCTCGACCCGAGATGCACGCGGTTCACCACCGACGCGGTGCACACACGGGCAACTACTGTGACTTGCCCTTCATCGACATTGCGTTTGGGACGTTCGACAACCCCGCGACCTTCGACGACGAGGTGGGCTTCTATGACGGCGCGTCCCTTCGCGTAAAGGACATGCTCCTTGGCCGGGACGTGGCGGTTCCAAAGACGCACGGGGATCCAGTTGCGCGCATCGAGGACCGGGGAGTGCAGACCGCCGCCTGAACCGAGGTTAGCCGAATGGCTTCAGCACGGCGAACGTCACGATCAGCACCCCAAGCACGCCCATCACCGCGGCGAGCCGAGAGAATGACTTCGGCTCGACGTCTTGCCCGGCCCCCCAGCGTCGAAGTTTCCCGGTAAGCATTCCGGTTGCACCCGCCAGCAAGATGACGAGCGTGAGCTTCGCGTGCATCCACCCGGCTTTCGCGTACATCGTCGTGAAATTCGGAATCAGCATTCCAAAGCCTCCGATGAACGCGAGGAGCATCGCGGGCGTGGCGACGCGCAGCGCAGCGCGGCGAAGTGCCGCGGCGACTCCGCTGTCGGACTGGGTTGGCGTGGCTGCCACAATCGCGATGCTGATCACGCTTCCGAGCCAGAAGGCAACGCCAAGAAAATGAATGTACCGGAAGACGAGCATGTGTTGTTCCTCAGGAGCGGGAGTCTAGTCGCCATGGACCAAGGGCACAAAAACGCATCGACAGAGGGCGTCGGTTTCGAGCTCCCCGCCGCTGCGCTTGACCGCGGTCAGGGTTTGCGCATCCCGGACCCCGATCGGCATGACGAGCGTTCCTCCCTCCCCGAGCTGTTCCAGGAGCTCGGGCGGAGCCTCGGGCGCCCCAGCTGCCACGACGATACCGTCATAGGGCGCTCCCGGTGGCCAGCCGCGACGACCGTCGGCTTGGTGCACCTCGACGTTGTCGACGCCGAGCGACGCCAGCGTCTCCGCTGCACCCGCAGCGAGTTCGGGGACGATCTCCACCGCGTAGACCTTCTTGGCGAGCCTGCCGAGCACCGCAGCCTGGTATCCACTGCCCGCCCCGACTTCGAGCACAGTTTCGTCCCCGGTGAGTTCGAGTGCCTCGACCGACATCGCAACCATGAGCGGTTGGGAGATCGTCTGACCGTGAGAGAGGGGCAGGGCGCGGTCGGCGTACGCGTCGTGTCGCTCCGTTTCGGGGACGAATTTTTCACGCGGGATCTCAGCCATCGCGGCGAGCACGCGGCTGTCGGCAATACCACGGCGCCTTAGCTGGTGCTCGACCATGCGCGCCCGTTTCCTCCCAGGATCCACGGCTGCCTCATACCATCGCACCGTCCCTGCGCACCACTGCGGAATTCGGAGGTGCCGCAGGGGTTGCGTTCGACGGGCCCCCGCGTAAAGTCCGTCCCCTCGATCGAGGGAAAACCATGGCGAAGACGAATCCGGGTAACTTTTTCGAAGACTTTCAGGTGGGCTCCGAGATGGTCCATGCGGTGCCCCGCACCATCACGGAGGGGGAGTGCGCCATGTACATCGCGTTGACCGGCTCCCGCTATCCGCTCCACTGCTCCGCGGAGTTCGGGCGTTCGCTCGGCTACGAGCGCGAGACGGTCAACGACATGCTCGTCTTCAACATCGTGTTCGGGAAAACGGTCAACGATCTCTCGCTCAACGCGGTCGCGAATCTCGGGTATGCGGGGGTTCGTTTTCTGAGACCCGTGTACGCCGGTGACACCCTTCGCTCTGTGTCCAAGGTTCTCGGGAAGAAAGAGAACAGCGACGGCAACACGGGCGTCGTCTGGGTCAAGACGGTCGGAACCAATCAGCGACAGGAAGCCGTTCTCGAGTTTTACCGATGGGTCATGGTCAACAAGCGCGATCCCGCGACGCCCACGGGTGCCGCCGACCACCCCGAGGTGCCCAAGGAAGTCACGCCCAACGAACTCGTCGTCGCGTCGAACCTGGATCTGCGAGGATACGAAGCCTGGCCTGCCGGAGGGAGCGCGTATTTCGACGACTACGAGCTGGGTGAGAAGATCGACCACGTCGACGGCATGACCATCGAGGAGGCCGAACACGCGACGGCGACCCGCCTCTATCAGAACACGGCGAAGGTCCACTTCGACGCGGTGCAGATGAAGGACTCACGATTCGGGCGACGCCTGATGTACGGGGGCCATGCGATCAGCATCGCTCGTTCTCTCTCCTTCAATGGGCTGGAAAAGGTGCTCGCGATCCTCGCGTGGAACGCTGGCGCCCATGTGAACCCCACATTCGCCGGAGACACGATCTACGCCTACAGCGAGGTGCTCGACAAAGCAGATTTGCCAGGGCGTTCAGATTGCGGGGCCCTTCGTGTCCGTTTGGTCGGGCTCAAGGACGTGGCGGCCACCGCGGCTGGCTTCCCCTTGAGAGTCGCGAAGGGCGGAAGGGACGTCTATGCGCCCAATGTCGTCTTGGACTTGGACTACTGGCTGCTCTTGCCCCGGGCACATGCTGCTGGCGCCTGAGGGGTTGCGGGGGCACGGCCTATCCCCTACACCCCGGCTCTAGGAGTTCCCATGTACTTGAATATTGCCAATGGCGACCGCTCTCGGAAGCGGAACAAAGCGGCCCGCCGCAAGGCTTCACGCAAGGCCAAGAACCGCCGACGTGTCAATCGCATGCATGGCCGCAAGTTGGGTCGCCGCCTCTAGCCGAGGGGAGCGAGGCCATCATGGACGCCAAGGTCATCTACGTCGTCAGTGATTCGACCGGAGAGACCGCCGAACGCGTCACCCGCGCCACACTCCTTCAGTTTCCCGATCATCACGTTCGCATCCGCCTCGAACGCCGCGTGCGCGACCGCGAGGGCCTCGAGCGAGTTCTCGCAAAGGCGGCGGGGCAGGGTGCCATGGTGGTCTTTACGTTGGTGAGGCCGGAGCTCCGGCAGCACTTCCACGAACTCGCTGACCGATTCGAGGTCCAGAGCGTCGACGTCATCGGCGCGCTGCTGACGCATGTCGGAGGGTTTCTGGAAGCCGCGCCGGTCAATATTCCTTCGGCCGAGATGCCCTTGACGAAAGAGTATTTTCGGCGGGTCGAAGCGATCGAGTTCGCGGTCAAGAGCGACGACGGCAAGGAGCCGCGGAATCTCAAGAAGGCCGATCTCGTGTTAGTGGGGGTCAGCCGAACCAGCAAGACGCCCTTGTCGACCTATCTCGCCGGACGAGGCCTCAAGATCGCGAACGTGCCTCTCGTGCTTGGCGTCGAGCCGCCCGACGAGCTGTATGAACTCGCGCCGTACCGCGTCATTGGACTCACTATCGATGTCGATCAATTGATGGACATCCGCAAGCAACGGCTCCACCAGCTCGGTATGCCGGCGGACGTCAACTATGGTCTCCGCGATCACGTGAGAGCCGAACTCGAATTCGCCCACGGTATCTTTCGCGCGAACCCCGAGTGGATGGTCGTCGACGTCACACACTGCGCCATCGAGGAGACTGCGACCATCATCCTGGAAGCGCTACGCGACCGAGAAGAGCTCCGGGGCCTGACGGGTCCGCCTCCGCGCGCGGTCTGAGGGCTTCGGCGGCGGAGACAGCGGCAGCGACAGTGTCAGTGCCGGTGCCAGTGGCAGTGCCAGTGTCGGTGTCAGTGTCAGTGTTCATGTTTCCGACGTGTCCTGCGCGGCCGCCGCCCTGTTGTTGCTGCTGACTCTGTGCTTGGATCTGTCGCTGTCTCTGATACTGCGCTGTAGCTGTAGCTGTAGCTGTAGCTGTAGCTGTAGCTGTAGCTGTCTCTGACGCTGGCACGGTCTCTGACACTGTTGTGCGTCCATCACGAGATTTTTCCCTCGTGTGTTTCCTTTCTGAGCGTCTTGGGC
>JBATTM010000482.1:0-7896 GCA_049670545.1 Polyangiales bacterium | reverse complement strand
CTCTACTTCAGCCCGTTGTTTCCCCAGGAAGACGTCTCCCTCGTGTCACTCGACGCGGATACCGGCGAGCGCAACTGGGCGATTCCAGGCAACGGGCGCAACGCGGGCAGTGGCGCCATCTTGGTCCTCAACGACCCCGACAACCCTGGCGAGCAGATCATCTATCACGCCACGTTTACGGAAGCGATGGCGGTTCGGCCGGATGGAACGATCCTCTGGCAGGTCCCGACCGGCCTGACGTTGCCGCCAATCGTACCTGGTGAGCGGTCGCCGACGCACTCGTTCGGCTTCAACTACCACCCGCAAAGCGATTCCTTGGTGGGGCTTACCCTCGGGGCGGACATCTTCGCGCTCGATCGGCAGACTGGCGACGTCGTCGCGGCTCCGACGAAAGTCCCGGGGTCACCAGCGGTCAGCGCCGGGACGAGCCTGCCGCCCTTCGTCATCGATGCCAGCAACGCCCTCACCGACGAGGTCTTCGGTCAAACCCCTGGGGGATTGAGTTTCTTTTCGGTGATCGTGGACGTGATCTTCGGCGGCGGCTCGGTCGTGACCAACTACTTTGCCATCGACCCGAATACCGGCCGAATCTTCGTGGCTGCCACCGCGGAAGACGCTGCAGACGGAACCGAGGACGGGCAATCGGAGTTGGGTGCGATCTACGCGCTCGAGTTCGTCGACGATATAGACGGCGAATTCGAGTTCGTGGTGCGAGGCGCCGCCACGTTCGAAGGAGGCACGGGTTCGACGCCGACCGTGAGCGAAGACGGGCAGCGGGTGTTCGTGTCCGACAATCTCGGAAACGTGATCGCGCTCGATCGCGATCTCAACGAACGTTGGCGCCTTGACGTCGGCGACCCACTCGCAGCGTCGGTGGCGGTCTCGCCGGACAACGCAGAGCTCTATGCCGTGACCCGCAGAGACGTGTTCAAGCTCATCGACGACGGCGACGCGGGTAGCCTCGAATGGATGGCGACGTTTGGCGCGTTCCCAGATGACCCAGAGGTCGAGGTCGAGTTCCAGGCCTTGACCCCCACGATCACAGCAAGCGGAATCGCGATCAGCGTCGGGGGCGGACGAATCCTGGCAGAGCGCGAGCTCATGCTCAGGGTCGGAGTGGGGTTGCTCGACCGGGCGACGGGTGTGCTGAAGTCCTTCACGCAGGGTCGTGAAGAGTCGATCGCAGTTACCAGTGTTGCTGCGGACGGCGGTATCTACACCGCGAGCTCACCCGTCCGTCGAGTGTCGGGCAAGGCACTGTTCCCCGAGGACACCGACGATGTGATCGGCGGAATCTCCCGATACAAGCCCGTCCGAAACGACCTTCTCGCGAAAGAAGCGGTCTGTGCGGCGTCGGCTCGAGCCATCAACGCCTCCACCCTTCCGGTCGATGCCACGCCATCCGCTGAGCAAGACGTCCGGCAACTTCAGGTGTTGCTCGCCCAGGCCCTCGCGGCCGTCGACCGAGCCTCGACCGATGGAGACCTCACTGGAGAGCAGGCCTTTGCGGCCAACGAGGACATCGAAGCGGTGCTCGGCGAGCTCGATCTCGATCTCGAGGCTCTCGAATCTTCAGGCCGGACCCTCTTCGCCCTGTGCCAAACGCTGGGCGGCCAATCGAGTCAGTGACCCCCGAAACGCTCGCAATCGCGGGTGTTTCGAGAATCGACATCGCCCGGGCAATTTTTCACCGAACTTCACACGGTTCCTCACATGGGGCCCGCGTAGATTGAATCATCGAAAGGGAGATGAGAGATGCCTGCAACAACTGCGAACGACAATCGTGGCTACGTCGAATGCTGGAACGAGATTCTGACCCCCAAGTGGGTTCGATTTCGCCACTTGCTTTCGGGAAACGGCGGGATGCACAGCAACATCGCCGACATCGACTTTGACATCCAACCCGGCGATCGCGTCATCGACGTTGCGTGCGGCTTCGGAGAGACGTCTCTCAACCTCGGTCGCAAGGTCGGTCCGACGGGCGAAGTGCTCGGAATCGACTGCGCGGAATCGTTCATCGCGATCGCCGAGCAAGAACGCGTGCAGGCCGGCGTCGGCAACGTCCGGTTCGAGCTCGGGGACGCAATGATCGCCGACCTCCCCGAGAACTACTTCGACGTCGCGTATGTTCGCTTCGGGATGATGTACTTTCAAAGCCCAGTTCGTGCGATGCGAAACCTTCGACGTGCGCTGAAGCCAGGCGGGAAGCTTTGCATGATCGTGTGGCGCTCTCTGGCCGACAACCCGGCGTGGCACACGGCAAAGGATGTCGCCCTCGAGTTCCTTCCGCCTCCGGGCGACGATGCCATCACCTGCGGCCCCGGGCCCTTCTCGATGGCGAGCGAGGCGACAGACCGCGCAATGCTCGAAGCGGCAGGCTTCTCGGAGGTCGAACTCTTCAAGCAGATCGATGTCGACATCCGGCTCGGACGCGACGTAGACGAGGCGGTGGACTTTCAGCTGATGGTCGGCCCTTCAGGCGAGATCATTCGCGAGGCAGGCGACGAAGGCGCGAGGTGCCTCCCCGACATTCGGGAGGCTCTCGCGGAGCGGTTCGCACGTAGCCTTCGTGAGGACGGCGTCTTCCTCCCGTCGAGCACGTGGGCAATCATGGCAAGGAAGCCCGCGGCCTAGAGCCGAAACGCCTCGCGCCACTCGTCTTCTTTGAATCCGACGAGGGCAAATCCATCGCCGATGACGAGGGGCCGCTTGATCAGCTTCCCGTCGGCCGCCAACGCCCGGAACGCTTCGTCATCGCTCATCGTGGGAAGCTTGTCTTTGTAGCCCCCCTCTCGGTAGCTCACCCCGGAGGTATTGAAGAGCTTGCGGATGGGGAGGCCGGCCGTGGCCTGGATCTTCCTGAGCAGCACCGCAGAGGGCGCGTTCGCGACGATGTCTCGCAAGGTGACGTCGATACCCTGCTCCTCGAGAAACGCGCGTGCCTTCTTGCACGTGCCGCAGTTGCAGTAGTGATACAGGACGATCGACATCAGTCGCTAGAGAACCTTAACGCGAGTCTGCTCGCTCATCTGGTCGTCGGTGAGCGCCCCGGTTTCCCCGTACTGGAGGTAGTCGGTCCACTTCTGCACTGCGAGTTTGTTGAAACGGTGCACCGCAGGATTCGGTTCCGGAATCGGTTTGTCGGCGTAGCGCAGATAGGCGACTTGCTCTTCTTCGACCGTGAACCCGTCCTGGCGAAACACCTCTTTCACGTAAGGGCGAAGCAAGGGCATGAACATCTGTGCCATTCGCTGCGGGAAGAGCCGCCCCTTGCTGAATGGGATCTTGGCTGGCTTCCACTGTTGGAGTGAAAAGACCTTGGTGTGTGTGTCGTCGAGCGGCAGCATGAAGTTGTTCGATCGAACCCGGTTGTTGCTGACGGCACTCTGGTAGGGGTAGTCGTACACCATGTACGTGTCACTCGTGTGCCCACTATCTTTGCCAAACAGACGTCGGGTGACGGGGTATTGGTAGTCGCGACGAAGCGTGTGGCGCCACGTCAGGCTGACTTTGTCGCCTTCGAGGGTGTGATCGGCAAGGAACGTATCGTCGTACGGAATCCATTTCCCGTGCACCCAGAGGTGCGTCAGGTTGCAGAGATTGTCGATCACCATCGAGTGGTGCGCCGCCCAACTGTACGCAAACGACAGAGACGCCCATCGTTCGGGGCCCTCGGTGTTCGGGACCTCCGGCAGGGGCGTAATCTTCGAAAGTTCTGCGTCGCCCGGGAAGAACCAAAGGATGCCGTAGCGCTCGCGTGTGGGGTAGCTTCGCACGCGTGCCGACGGAAGCTTTTTCCCGAAATCTTCGTGCTTCGTGCCTACGAGTTCGCCGGCCCGATCGAAGGTCCATCCGTGATAGAGGCAGACCAGATTGCAGTTCTCCACGCTCCCATGGCTCAGTTTGATGTGCCGGTGCGGGCAGCGGTTTTCCAGGACCTGCGCAACGCCGTCCTGGCCGCGAAACACCGCAATGTCCTCCCCAGAGAACCGAGTCTCGATGACCTGGCCCGACTTCACCTCATGTGAGAAGGCCGCGGGGTACCAATGATTGGGGTTCATGCCGACCTCACGAGCTCGATGCGCGAGCCCGGGCCGCCTGGTCTTTTCGTTCGTGCGAAGCCGAACTAAGGTGTTGCCCTGCTGCATGGTCGACGTGTAACGGCTCCGCGGGGAGCGCGCAAAGTATCGACGCACCCCCTAAGAACGATGAATCGACGGGGAAAGCGGGACGGGATCAGCGCCCTTCGATGCGTGACCACTCGCCAGGATGTGCTGACCGCTCACCTCTCCAAACGGCCCGTTGGGTGTAGCGCCGCGCTCCGCTGAGGTTCCGCGACCCGGGACGTCCATGGCCCGGGATTTCACCGAGTCAGAGCGCACCCGCGGATCTTCCGCGCGTCGATCGACGACCGCGACACCGAGCACCCTGGCGCTCCGCCGACCGCTGCCCTATGCCTTCGCCATGACAAGCACGCCTCGCACGCACGACCGGTCTCGAGAGTTTGACATCGTTCTCTGGGGCGCGACCGGGTTCACGGGCCAACTCGTCGCCGACTACCTCGTCAAGAACTACGTGCACAAGGAAGGGAACGCGCACGGCGTCCGACTTGCGCTCGCGGGCCGAAACCAGGCCAAAGTCGAAGCGGTCGCCCGTGACATCGGCGCGCCCGACCTTCCAATTCTGACGGGCGACAGCTTCGACCAGGATTCACTCGATGCGATGGCGTCCCGTGCTGCCGTGATCATCACCACCGTAGGCCCGTACGCAAAGTATGGAGACGCACTGGTTGCTGCCTGCGTGAGGAATGGAACGGACTACTGCGACCTGACGGGCGAAACGAATTTCGTGCGTGACACGATCGACGCCCATCACGAGACGGCCAAGGAGAACGGAACGCGCATCGTTCACTGCTGTGGGTACGACTCGATTCCGTCCGACCTCGGCACGCTCATGGTGCAGGAAGCGATGAAAGAGCGTCACGGCGCGTACGCTCCCGAAGTCAAAATGGCGGCAGGCGAGATGAGCGGAGGTCCGAGTGGCGGCACCTTGGCCACGATGATGAACATGGTCGATGACATGAAGGCCAACCCCAAGCTTCGAAGCGTGCTCGGCAACCCATACGCGTTGAGTCCCAAGGGCTTCCGCGGTCCCGACAAGGGGGACCAGAACGGGGTGCGCTTCGATAAAGACTTCGATATGTGGACGGGGCCGTTCGTCATGGCCGCAATCAACACCCGCATCGTGCGGCGCAGCCACGCACTTCTCGGCATGCCTTGGGGAGAACAGTTTCGCTACTCCGAAGTCATGACCACGGGCAAGGGCCCCAAGGGGTTTCAGCGGGCCGCGGCAATCGCGGGGGGTGTGGCAGGGTTCTTCGCACTGGTCGCACTTCCCATCACGCGACCCATGATCGAAAAACGTCTCCCTGCGCCAGGTGAGGGGCCGAGCAAGGAAGCACGGGAGAAGGGCTTCTTCAAGACTCGACTGATCGCACTCGGGAACGGTCAAGAGGTGCGTGGGCTCGTCCAGGGATTCCAAGACCCGGGGTACGGCGCGACCGCCATCATGCTGAGCGAGTCCGCCCTATGCCTTGCACTCGATGGAGCGACGCTCGGCACCGAGGGAGGAATTCTGACGCCTGCATCCGCGATGGGGTTGCGATTGATCGAACGACTTCGCGACGCCGGGATGAAGTTCGAAGTTCAGGCCTAGGGCCTGTCGGTTCACGGCTCGCTATCAGCGCCTACACCCCCAGGCTGCTCGGCCGCCAGTGTCTCGAGTGCCGCCGTGTACGGGCGCGCTCGACGCTCTGCAAATCCGTCGATCAGAAAACCGATCGCACCCACCAAGATCAGTGCGGGCCCGACGCCGTGCGCCCAGTCTGCCTTCAGGCCGAACCTGAGCCCAAGCCCCACAACGATGAGCGTGGCCCACGTGCCGATGTAGAGCGGCCAATTCTCGTTGACCTTCTCCATACGCGGCAACTCTTCGGCCAGCATCGATGCCGGGTCGTCCGCGTATGCCGCTTCGATGCTTGCGACCTGGCTGGGGGTGCGCAGACCCACGCCGAGACCGAGAGCGATCGCAACCGCGCCAAAAAGTGCAAGCGGAATCGCGAGCCCCCACGCGAAGCCCCCACGCTCCGCCCGGAGAGTCACCGCGGCGAACGCGATCAGCACCGCGCCCACGGGTACGATGAAACCCAGAGCTTCGATTCGCTCGCCCCGAAAATAGGTCTGCATCACGTCGATGAACGGCATGCCCGACGCTCTCATGCGGGCATCGTCATGGTCAAGGCACGGTAGCGCGCCTATCGATGATGCCGTAGAGCAGCGGTCACATGCGCGCCTACCTCTTCGACCTCGACGGCACTCTCCTCGACTCCATTCAGCTAATTCTCACTTCGTTTCACCACACGTCGAGGGCGCACCGCGATCGGGTGTTTCCTGATTCGTACTGGCTCGAGGGGATCGGAACCCCGCTACGCGACCAGCTCGGCACGTTGGCTGAGTCACCCGCAGAGCTCGACGCGATGCTCGAGACGTACGTCGAATTCAACTTGGCCAATCACGACTCGTTCGCGAAACCGTACTCGGGGGTCGTCGAGGTCGTTCGCGAGCTTCACCGCCGGGGTTCCGCACTCGCGCTCGTGACGAGCAAGTTGAGCCGAGGGGCCAACCGAGGCCTCCAGCTGCTCGGCTTGGAAGCAGAGTTCCCGGTACGGGTCTGCGCAGACGACGTGACGCATGGGAAGCCTCATCCCGAACCCGTCCTCAACGCATTGGGTTCGCTGGGTGCCGCTGCGACCGAAGCCGTCTTCATCGGAGACTCACCCCACGATATCGAGGCGGGGCGCCGTGCTGGAGTCCCCACCGCCGCGGTCAGTTGGGGCCCGTTTCCGCGGGAGATCCTGGACAACGCCGGACCAGACCACTGGATCGACGCCCCGGCCGAGATTCTCGATTTGTAGCGCCTCTGGTTGATCTGTAGGCCCCGTTGGCCGTATGACTCGGGCGCAATGAAGAAGTGGACACACAAACTGGGCGTCGCCGTCGCCATCCTGATCGCGTTGCTATTCGGTTCGACGCTCTACTACTACATGCCGCGCGCATCCAAGGTGTACATCACCGGCACGGACGTGAAGCGCCAAGACAAGAAAGGCGCGAACGCGGGGCAGACCCGCGACGTCAGGTTCGTCTACGCCAACAACGTGAGCGACGGCAAGGCACGAGCGTTCCGCAACGAAGACAACCCCTGGTACTTCAAGTTCGATTCGGGTGACATCGCCGCCGAGGCGACCGGCATGGTGCAGACTGAAACGGCCGACCTTGCGAAGAACGAAAGGCAAGTCGTCCTGGCCAAGTACTACGGGACGCGAATTCCGATTCTGAGCCTCTATCCGAACGTGCTCTCTCTCAAGGCGGTTGCCGCCGACTACGTGCACATCCCGATCTTCAACATCGTCTTTCTGATCGTGCTCCTCGCCGTCTTCCTTTGGGCGGGGGTCAAGGTCAGGCGACTGTTTCGCGCCGCAGGCACCAAGGCTCGCAAACTCACGGGACGCGAAACCGGCTCTAAGGAATGACCGGAATCAAGCTCGTCGTACTGTGGGTGACGGCGATCGCGATGGTGGCGATCGGCGTCTTGCACTTCGTCCAACCAAAGCCCTTCGTACGAATTGTTCCGAAGAGCCTTCCGGCACCGTTGGCCCTCGTCTACATCAGCGGATTCTTCGAGATCGCGGGCGGCGTCGGGCTCCTGATCCCGGAGACGCGCATCGCCGCCGCGTGGGGGCTCATCGCGCTCTATATCGCGGTGTTTCCGGCCAACATCAACATGCTGGTCCACAACATCTCGTTGAGTCCGAAGAAGCCCATCCCCCGGTGGATGCTC
>JBATTM010000481.1:0-6440 GCA_049670545.1 Polyangiales bacterium | reverse complement strand
TGGTGTTCGTGCTCTGCGGCGCGCTGTTCGGGCCATGGGGACTTGGTTGGTTGCACCTCAACGTCGAGCACGGCGCCATGCATATTTTGGCGGAGCTGACACTCGTGTTCGTGCTGTTCGGCGACGCGGCCCGTATCGATTGGTTCGCCCTCCGGCACGAGCTCGGGCTTCCGGTGCGACTGCTCGGCATCGGGATGCCGCTCACGATCGCTCTCGGAATGCTTGTGGGGAAGGTGTTGCTCCCCGAGCTGAGCTGGTTGGAGGCCGCGGCCCTGAGCGCAGTGCTGGCACCGACCGACGCCGCACTCGGGCAGGCGGTCGTGAGCAACCCCGATGTGCCGATGCGGGTGCGCCAGGCGCTCAACGTCGAGTCGGGGCTGAACGATGGCATCGCGCTTCCGGCCGTGCTCGTGCTTGCGACGTTCGCGAGCATGCAGACCGAACCCGGCGCTGCGACCGCGCTCGCCCAGTTCGCGTCACTGCAAGTGATCCTCGGTCCGATCGTGGGCCTCGTGGTTGCATGGCTCGGAAACGCACTGTTGAGCGCCTCGATTGCCCGGCGCTGGATCGAGCCCACCTTCGAGCGGCTCACGGGGGTGGCGCTTGCGCTTCTCGCGTTCGCGTGCGCAGAGCAACTCGGCGGCAACGGGTTCATCGCTGCGTTCGTGGCGGGGCTCACGCTCGGTCACCTGACTCGGGGTCGGTGCGACTACCTCTATCAGTTCCTCGAGGCGGAGGGGCAGCTTCTGATGCTTCTCGTGTTCCTCGCATTCGGATCGAGTTTCGCCGCACCCGCTCTCGAGGGCGCGTCGATCGCAACTGTCGTGTACGCGGTGCTGAGCCTCACGCTGATTCGAATGCTCCCGGTGGCGCTGTCGTTGATCGGCACCGGGCTTCGCTGGCCGACAATCCTCTTCCTCGGGTGGTTCGGCCCGCGTGGGCTTGCGTCGATCTTGTTCGGAATGCTGATTGTGAGCGAGCTCGACTTGGAGCATGAGACGCTGATCTTCAACGTGGTCATGTTGACCGTGCTCTTCAGCGTAGTCGCCCACGGCGTCACAGCGTCCCCGCTCGCGCGCCGCTACGCCGCCATGGCCACCGACCGCGAACACTGTCCGGCAGAGCACGAATCCGTGATGGATCATCCGCTTCGGATGCGGGCCTGACGCCACTCCTAACGAACCAAACGATCGAACGTACGACCCTTGCCCTTCAACCTCGAACCATGGTGAGATTTGAATCATGTCGTCTGTAGCTCAAGTTCGAATCCAGAAGAAAGTCCCAGTCGCGAAGTGGAGCGAGCTGGAAGACCGGAAGCCGACGTATGCGCTGGTGGCGGGCGTCGACCTGGTGCTGGTTCGGTATGGGGAGGACGTCTCGGTGCTCTATGGCCGTTGCCTCCACCGTGGGGCGCTGATGGCTGACGCGACAGTCGAGGGGGACAACATCGTCTGCGGCGTCCACGGCTGGGACTATCGTTTCGATACCGGCGTCAGCGAATACAACAACGAAGAGGTACTGCAGAAATTTCGATCATGGGTCGACGCTGAGACGGATCAGGTGCTAGTCGACGAAGAGGAGATCAGGCTTTGGGCGGTCGGGTCGCCGCAGCCGTACGAGCGAGAGGAGTACCTCGGTCTCTACGCGGACACGCACGGAGGGCCGGAGGAGCCGTTCAACAACTACATCCAAGAACTCGCGCGTCACGGCCTCGACAACGTCGGTCACGACGGGCCCGTGTCCGCGATGGGTGTGCCCCGCCAGGAGCTGCCCTGTTGGGACGACGTTCTTCTGTTGGCGGCGCAGCTCGCGCGGTCGCCGCAACACACGGACACGCCGGTCGGTTCCGAGGTGATCATTGGCCCAAACGCGAAGAAGCCCCTGAGGTTGGAGATACCGCTGTTCGTCAGTGACATGAGCTTCGGCGCGTTGAGCCAAGAGGCCAAGGTCGCCCTGGCGATGGGGGCGGAGCTTGCCGGTACCGGCATCTGTTCAGGTGAGGGCGGGATGCTTCCCGAGGAGCAGGAAGCCAATTCGCGCTACTTCTACGAGTTGGCCTCGGGTCGGTTCGGTTGGGAGATCGGAAAGACCAAGAAGGCCCAGGCCTTTCACTTCAAGGCGGGGCAGGGCGCCAAGACGGGCATCGGCGGCCACCTCCCGGGAAGCAAAGTCACCGAAAAGATCGCGTCGGTACGGGGCCTCAAGGTCGGGGAGTCCGCGATCAGCCCGGCGTGCTTCGAAGATTTCAACGGCCCGGGCGATTTCCGTGCCCTGGCAGATCAAGTGCGTGAGGTTACGGGCGGGATTCCCATCGGGTTCAAGATGAGCGCACAGCACATCGAGGCGGACCTCGATTTCGCGCTCGAATCGGGCGTGGACTACATCATTCTCGATGGACGCGGGGGCGCGACCGGGGCGGCACCCGACATCTTCAAGAACAACATCTCGGTTCCGACGATGGTGGCGCTTGCACGTGCCCGACGCCATCTCGATGAACGCGGGCGCGAAGACGTGTCGTTGATCATCACTGGCGGGCTTCGTACCGAGAGTGATTTCGTCAAAGCGCTTGCCATGGGTGCCGACGCCATCGCCATCGCGAACTCGGCGATTCAAGCGATCGGGTGCCTCGGGATGCGTGCGTGTCATACGAACAACTGCCCCGTCGGGATCGCGACCCAGCGCGAGCATCTCCGCGCTCGGCTCGATGTGCAGAAATCAGCGCGGCAGCTTCAGAACTATCTCGCGTCCACGGTGGCGCTCATGAAGGTGCTTGCGCGCGGATGCGGTCACACGCATCTCAATGGGTTCGTGCAAGACGATCTCACGACGTGGAACCGAGACATCGCTTGTCTGACGGGCGTCCACTATGCCGGCGTGCTGTCACCATGAGCGGGGCGCGACTCGGCACGGTCCTTCCGGGGTCGCTCGTCAATGCTCGCCTGGAGTTGCACTGGGCGGCGCAGCTCGTCACCTCGGCAGGCGCGAGTCTCTTGCCCTCGGTTCCGGACTTCAGCCACACCAACCTCGGGTGGGTCGAGAGCCTCGGAGTGTTGGCGGGCAGGCCGGTGGGCGATAGAGGTCGTCAGGCCGCGCTCGTATTCGAGGGCCTCGAACTCGTGGTCCTCGAGGGAGAGCTCGAACGCGCATCGCTATCCCTCGCAGGTCGAACTCTCGAAGACGGGCGCGCGTGGTTGGCGGGCCAACTCGGTGTGGAGGCAGCGGCGCTCGAGCTCCCGCGCCACGACATGCCCCCTCATCCGGTTGGTGAGGGCGGGGTCTTCTCGGAAGGCGGCACCGACGAGCGGGGTGAGCTTGCTGCGTGGTTCGCCAACGCCACGCGACTGATCGGAGGGATCGTGGAAGGCCACCATCACGCAAGCCCAGTGCGATGCTGGCCCCACCATTTCGACGTGGCGAGCCTGCTCAGTTTCGATCCCGACACCGATCCGGAGAAGGCGAGAAGTGTTGGTGTGGGGTTTTCTCCCGGAGACGGCACGTACGCGCAGCCGTACTTCTACGTAACTCCGTGGCCATATCCCGACGCGACGACACTCCCAGTGCTCTCGGGCGGCGCACGTTGGCATACCAAGGGCTGGACCGGGGCGGTGTTGACGGGAGACGTCATCGTTTCGATGCCACACGACGAACAACGAGAGCGGATGCGTGCCGCGCTGTCTCGTGCCTTGGACGTCAGCAGGGTCCTGTTGTCGGCCTAGCGCCCGAGGAGCAAGACGCTCACACCCAACGCGATCGCCACGACTTGGGGCCAACCCGGAAGCGCGGGCCGCTCGTGTTCGTGTGCCCAGTCGTGGGTCACCACGTGCAGCAGCAAGCCTCCGACGATCGCTTCGATCCATGGCTCGCCCTCAGACCAAGTCGATAGCGCGGTCAGCCGCGCCAGCACGACTCCCGCGACCCCGATCACCGCGAGCCCGACCGCCCGCAGAATTCCACTTCGGCGGCCGTGGGACGAAGTGAAGGCGAGGGTCATCAACGCGGTGATGGGGACCGAATGGACCGCAATCGCCGTCAGCACGTCTCCATGCTGGTGGCCTGCGTGCGTCGTTCCGGTGAGCGTGCCGAGGGCGATGCCATCGCCAAGCTTGTGCACCATGAGGCCCCAGTAACTGAGCTCGAGTCCCATGGTCGATGAGTGATCGTGCTCCGGGTCTTCGTGAGCGGCTCTTTCGATCAGCCAGGGCGCCAAGAACGCCGCTGCGGCCGCGAGCAGCACGAGTGGCCCGGCTTCGCCAACCGCACTCGGGATGAGACGCCCAACGACGACCGCGACCGCAGACACGATCGCGAAGGTGCGAATCGCGTCGAGCAGGCGACCACGACCCGGGGCAACCACACCGAGCAACGCGCCGAGGGCGACCGAGCCGATGATGATCGCAATGGGCGCGCTCATCGAACCGCCTTACCACACTCGCGGATGAGGGTGTCCTAGAGACTAAATGCGGCGGCTTCTTGGGCTGCGTCTTTGGCAGCCTGCTCTTCTGCGCAGGAGGCGCATGCCATCGCCTCTTTGGCGATTTGGTAGCCGGCACCGCCGGGATCGTCGTGGAATTTCGAGCGGCGGCCCGTACGTGCACGCTGGGCTTTGCTGCGGCTCGGGTACTCGGCGGGACGGCTCTCCGTCACGACCTTCGTCGCCCTCTCACCGGGGCGCGACACGCGATTGCAAAGCTGACATCGATACATTCTTGGGGCTCCTCGTTCTTACGGCGAAGGCCGGGTGTGGCACACGGGGCGCTGGCGGGCAAGCCAAGGCAGGTCAGCGAGCGGTGGCCGCGGCGGCCGCTCAACCCTGCAAAAGCTGGGCGATTTCGACAGCGGCGTAGGTGAGGACGCCGTCCGCGCCAGCACGCTTGAAGCTCAGCATGCTCTCGAGAATCACCGCTTCCCAGCCGAGCCACCCCTGGTCGGAAGCGCCGCGGAGCATCGCGTACTCTCCGCTGACTTGGTACGCGAAGGTTGGGACGCCGAACGCATCTTTCACGCGGCGAATGATGTCGAGATAGGGCATCCCGGGCTTGACCATGACCATGTCCGCACCCTCGGCGATGTCGAGTGCGACCTCGCGGAGTGCCTCATCGCCGTTCGCCGGGTTCATTTGATAGGTTCGTTTGTCGGCGGACCCCAGGTTCGTGGCCGAGCCGACGGCATCGCGGAATGGGCCGTAGAACGCAGACGCATACTTGGCGGAATACGCGAGCATGGCCGTGTCTTGGAGGCTCTCTGAGTCGAGTGCGGCGCGAATGGCACCGATGCGACCGTCCATCATGTCGCTCGGCGCGATGATGTCGCACCCCGCTTTGGCTTGAACGAATGCCTGTTGACAGAGAGCCTCGACGGTCTCGTCGTTGAGGATGACCCCGTCGCGGACGATGCCGTCCTGGCCGTGCGTGGTGTAGGGGTCGAGCGCGACATCGCAGATCACACCGATGTCGTCGTGACGCTCCTTGAGCGCGCGGACCGCGCGGCATACGAGGTTGTCTGGGTTGGTGGACTCGGTTCCGTCTTCCGTCTTGAGCTCGGCCGGGGTCACCGGGAAGAGTGCGACGGCTGGGATGCCCAATGACTTGGCGTGACCTACCGCTTCGACGGCGAGATCGATCGTCAGGCGCTCGACGCCGGGCATCGATGGGATCGGGGTGCGCTCGCCGTACCCCTCCTGGAGGAATAGGGGCCAGATGAGATCGTCGGGCGTGAGCGATGATTCGCGCGTGAGGCGGCGCACCCAATCGTCGCGGCGATTGCGCCGCATTCGGGTATTGGGAAACGCTGGGTGGTCGAAGCTACTCATCGCGATGACTTCGATCGTAGCAGCTTGCGCCGAGAGGGTCGCGATCCTCGATGCCACTGCGCGAGCGTCCAGTGGAGCGCAAGCACCACTTGCCTCGGACGGTTGGAGAGCGACGCCCACCGCATGACTCCGAGTCGGTCCGCTTCGGTTGCGTCCAACTCGTCGCCGCCGCTTAACCCTTTGAAAAAGGGGACTGTCCCCTTTTTCGGGGGCCGTCGCGGGGGGTGGGAATGCAGCTACACTTGGGGGTCTATGAGAGTTGGAAGATGCTGGGTGTGGGGAGCGGCGCTGCTGCTTCTGGGGTGTTCGCAGACGATGACAGGGCGGCGGCAGCTGACCTTGATTGGCGATGCGGAGATGAACGAGTTGGGTGTCGCCGCGTTCGCGAGCCTCAAGGCGGAGGGGAAGGTGAGCGAGGACGCGCTCTACAACCAGTACGTCCAGTGTGTCGCCGATGCGATCCTGGAAGTGATCCCGAGTGGCCCGCCCCCAGGTGAGTGGGAGGTGCGCGTGTTCGAGGACCCGACACCGAATGCGTTTGCGTTGCCGGGGGCGAAGATCGGCGTGCACACGGGGATGCTCGAGCTTGCGACCACCTCCGGCCAGCTTGCCGCGGTCATCGGTCATGAGG
>JBATTM010000480.1:0-5085 GCA_049670545.1 Polyangiales bacterium | reverse complement strand
GTGCCCCGCTCACTCAATCGGTTTCAACAGTTGAACGCAGTGAAACTGAGCGGAGTGGCCATCCGACCGCTCGACGAAGCACTCACCTTCCTCGAGACGGAGGCTGAGACGATTCTCCCGCGCGGGTACAGCATCGACTACACCGGCGAGTCGCGACAGCTCCGCAAGGAAGGCAACAAGTTCGTCCCTGCGTTTGCGCTCGCAGTGGTACTGATCTTCCTCGTGCTCGCGGCCCAGTTCAACAGCTTCCGTGATCCCCTGGTCATCCTCGGCGGCTCGGTGCCTTTGGCAATGTTCGGCGCGTCGATCTTCACGTTCCTGAAGATGCCGGACCCCAACATGCATTTTTGGACCGACGGCTGGACGACGACCCTCAACGTCTATTCGCAAGTCGGTCTCGTCACGTTGATCGGCCTCGTATCCAAGAACGGCATCCTCATCGTCGAGTTCGCGAACGACCTCCAGAGCAAGGGAATGTCGAAGCTAGACGCCATCCGAAGCGCCGCCGCCGTTCGACTCCGTCCAATCCTCATGACCACCATGGCGACCGTCTTCGGTCACTTTCCTCTCACCCTCTTGACCGGCCCAGGTGCAGAGGCACGCAACAGCATCGGCCTCGTCCTCGTCGGCGGCATGGCGATCGGCACGCTCTTCACCCTCTTCTTCGTCCCCTCGATCTACATGCTGATCGCGAAAGAACGGAGTGCAGATGCGACCGAGCCCGCGCCTGTGTCAGACGCACCAGAGGGTGGCGAGATGGGCGCCTCGATCCCCGCCTGACGAGGCTACGCAGGCCTGACAGCAGCCTCGATGCGCGCCGGCACGTACTTGTGCCACGGCGTCCCGACGAACGGATCGCGTGCGGCAGAGTCCGTGAGCTCGTTCACGGGCGCGCCGAACACGGCGTCCTCGCCCCCCTTGGGGAAGGCAATGCCCATGCCGTTGGGGAGCGAAACATGGCCGCGATGCATCGTGTCGGTCGTCTCGACCTCCACGAGCAGGGAGCCTCGCTGTGTCGTGATGCGAACGACATCCGATGTCGCGACGCCTAGACCGCTTGCGTCGTCAGGGTGCATGCGGAGCGCACCACCTGCGTCCTTCTTCCGCCAATCAGGGTTGCGGATGATCGTGTTCGCCGTAAACGAACGTCGTTCTCCGGCGGAAAGCACAAACGGGTAGTCGGCGTCCTTGGCCTCAGGCTCTGCAAGCGAGCCCACTTCCTGGAGCATGTCGTCCAGGTTCAGCTGCACTCGATCGCGCTTGACGCGCGCAAGCACATCGTCCCATTCCCCGCGCGCCATCACGATGCCATGCGGGCTGTCGATGATCGCCTGGAACAGTTTCGTCGCCGCCACCGGCGGAGGGCCGTCGAAGCCCGCACGTCCCATCGCCACGCCTTCGCGCATGACTGCACGGAACGCCAAGCCGAAGAGCACCGCGCCCTCGCGCGCCTCCACCGGGAGCACCGGGCCCAATGTCCGGTAGAGCACCACGGAGGCCACGCCCGAAAGCTTGGGGTTACCCAGGATGTGTTGAGCGACTGCGGCGCCGTACTGGGGCATGCCCTGTTTCGCGGCTTCCGCGAGCGGCGCCAAGTCAGATTCATCAAACGCCCCGAGGGCCTCGCAAAGCCGCGCGTGAATCTCCGCCTCGGGCAACGGGCCGACAGGAGGCTCAAACAGCCGGTGTCGCAGATGGAAGTAGTTGTCAGGAAACTCGAAGTTGAAGAACGTCGCCTCGGCCTTCTCGAACTGAGATGCCGCAGGGAGGACATAGTCGGCGAGTCGCGCGGTCTCGCTCATCGCGACGTCGATGACGACGACGGTGTCGAGTGCCTTCATGGCCTCGCGCATCTGCTGACTGTCGGCGAGAGAGTGCGCCGGGTTGGCCGACTCGACGATCATCGCGCGATAGCGTTTCTCGTGATCGGACAGGATCTCCTCCGCGATGACGTTGCATGGCACCAGACCATTGACGATCGGCGCCCCGTTGACGGGCGTGGTCCCAGACACTTTGCCGTTTGCGAAGTCGACCAGCCCCCCCATCGTTGCATGTGTGCCCTTCTTCCCGACGTTGCCGGTGAGCACCCAGAGCAGTCGCTGCAGGTAGCTCACGAGGGTCGAATGGCGATTCATCTGCACACCGAGATCCTCAAAACACGCGAACGTTTTCGCGCCCGCGATCACACGCGCCGTCTCTCGGATGACGTCTTCCTCGATCCCGCAGCGCGCCGAGAAATCGGCGATGTCGATCGAGGAGAATGCCGCCACGACTTCGTCAAAGCCATCGACGCACTCCTCGATGAACGCGTGGTCGACCAAGTCTTCGGTCAGCATCACCGCAACCATCGCGCCGATCAGCCACGCGTCTGTCCCAGGCTTCACCCGAAGATGAATGTCGGCCATCTCGGCAGTCTTGGTGACCCGCGGGTCGACGACGATCATCGTGCGATTCGGGTCTTTCGCGAACTCTTTGAGGGTCACCCGGGCACGCGGAATCGAATGCGAGAACCACGGGTTCTTCCCGAGAAACATGCCGACCTCGCAGTGCTCGAAGTCACCACGCGTCTGCATTTTCATCATTCGGTGCGCGACGAAGAACTCCCCCGTTTTCTCCTGCGCCAAGGCACTCGACTTGTATCGCGAGCCGAGGACACGACGGGTCGCAGTGGCATACGCGCCGGGGAGATGGTTCCCCTGCCCACCCCCACCGTAATAGAAAATCGTCTCCCCACCCCAGGTATCCCGCACCTTGGCCAGGCGTTCGGCAACTTCTGAAATCGCGGTATCCCACGAAATGGTCTCGAACGTGCCGTCCGGTCGCCGCCGCTGCGGGTGAAGGAGTCGATGCGGGCCGTTCTGGTAGAGGTCGAGCCGATGGGGCTTCTCGCACGCGTATCCCTGCGAGGTGGGGTGCAGCTTGTCGCCGCGAAACCGCGTCAACCGCCGGCCATCTTCGCCCCCAAGTTGCACTTCGATCCCACAGTTGCATTCACAAAGAATGCAGGCGGTTGGTTTCCATTCCGTATTTGCCATCAGCGTGCCTTTCCAGGACCGAGTACCCATTCGAGGTCTCGCGGTGTGATCGGTTGATCGCTTGCATCGACGGCAAGTAGCCGTTTCACTGCGCGCCCGGTCTTGCGGTCGCGCGCGATGAGGGGCTCGTTCCCCGCGCCAAAGACCCACTTGTCAGACCACAAGCGCATCGCCGTCAGCAGGACCCACAAGTCCCGCCCCTTGTCGGTGAGCGTGTACTCGTACCTCACGCCGGGCTCGTTGAGCCTCGTCTTGCTTAGGATGCCGTCGTCGACGAGCTTCTGAATTCTGTCGGTCAGGATGTTCTTCGAGATGCCGAGGCTCGCCTCAAACTGCGCGAAACGTTTCAGCCCCAAGAACGCGTCGCGAACGATGAGGAGAGTCCACCAATCCCCGATTTGCTCGAGGGCCTGGGCGACCCCGCACGCCATATCGCCAAATCGTTTCCGAGACATCGCACTCCGTGGATGCCGACTGCATCCATCGGAGAGACTACGGGTTCGAGTCTTTTTACACAACCTGTGATCGCGCAGGCGATGCGGCAGAATTCCGTGGTCAGGTCAGACAGAAGGGCCCGCTGATGCACTGGATCCGCGCAGGTTTTCAAGGCAGTGTACGCCTCCAAGCCAATGCCAACGCGTGATGAGGAAAGCTCCGAGGCGTCCACGCAAGAGCCGCCTCGTCGACCCGCTGGCGGCGGACTGCGACGCCTCTTGCTGATCGTGCTCCTCTCCGTGGTCGGGGTCGCGTCGCTGGGTGTCGTCGCGGGCGCGTGGCTCTTGAACAACCTCGATCATCCGTGGGTCAAGGGCAAGGTCGAGTACGCGCTGTCGAGCCTCGTGGGGACAGACATTCGATACGCAGGTCTCTCGGTCTCGCCGGGGTCAGGGTTGCACCTGCGGGAGTTGGTGGTCGCAACCCCAGAGGCGCTTCGCCCGCATGCCCAGGAGATGCTGCGACTCGAAGAGCTGCGTGTCCCCATTCGACTGCGAGCGCTCCTGTCTGGAAACGTGTTGATCGGGGACGTCGAAGGCGGCCCCATCGAGGTCACCGTCGTCATCACCGATGACGGGCGCAACTCCTTCGGGGAGCTCGTGCAATCCGAGGACGTTGCGGACGAAGCACAGACGCCATTCTCTCAAAGCCTCGAGGCACTCGAGCAACTCTCCCTTGTCGTCGGCTCCGTCCGGCTTGCACCGATTCGCGTCAGCACGTTGGAAGTTACGCGCTCGACCGATGAGCCAGGAGACGCTCTGGTCCTCACGCGACAGGCGGATCTCGAACCCCTTGGAATCTTCTCGGACGGAGTGTCGTTCGAGCGTGCGCCGGAAGGGGCCGTGGTCGTCCGCCCACACGGACGCGACGATGTCGCATTGTCCGTGGTCGAACCCCTGAAAGCCGGCTCCAATCGAGAGGCCCGGCTCGCGCCCAACGTCGAAGTTCGCCTCGAGAACAACCGCATCCTCCGGCTGAACGCGCATGCCCGGTTGCTCGATCAATCTCTCTTTCCAGAGCTTCGTCCGGTTCGGTCCATCGTGGAGCTCGAGTCGAGCGCGTCCTTCGACCCAGACCAATCCCAGACGGTGGTCAAGGTCGACACGCTGACGTTGCTCGACTCGATGTTGGTTGCGACCGCCAACGTGGCCCTGCACGACGCCGTGCCTCGCGAGCGCGACGACGCAGAGCTGCCGAGAACCGTCGTGTCGGTGCTCTTCGCGAAAGCCCAAGTCGATGGCCATGGCACGCTCGACGTTCCTTCGCTCCCCTGGGTTCTGTCCTGGCTCGACCTCTCGGGTCTTCACGGGCGATTCGAAATCGAGGGGGTGGACATCGGGCCGACGGGTGTTTCGCACGGCACCGGTGCACTCGAAGGCAGACTCGATCACGCACGATATTCCGATGGGCCCGTCTCCCTCACGCTCTCCGGCGCCACGTGGAACGGCGCCGTTTCGGCACCGAACGACCCTGCGGATACCCTGGGCGGACTGGCTGTCGAAGGTTCCGTCGACGAAGTGAGGGTGAAAGAACGGGGCTCCTTTGGTGCGGCCGT
>JBATTM010000479.1:0-2253 GCA_049670545.1 Polyangiales bacterium | reverse complement strand
CTTCTTGGTGGTGCGGGTCTTACTGGGGTTTCGCTTCGTCGCCATGAAGGCCTCCGGAGCGAGCCACCTTATCGGAAACCCTGAGGAGGGCAAGGGCAGGCTGACAAACACTCAATGGTCGACGACGTACACGAACTCGACCCGCTCCGGTTGCGCGGGCGGCTTCGCAGCGGCCGGGATCAATCCAACCTCTTCGTAGCCCACCGCCTCGAGGACGCTCACCATCAAGGTGTCACGCATCGGAACCTGGGCGAACAGGTACTGGAGCGGCGTCCGTCCCGCGTGGCGAATCGCATGGGTCGCCAGGGTGCGTCCGAGCGACCCGCTCTGCTGAGCAAGGCATGTGGTCGCCTCCCCCGTCAGTCGGCGACGTGCCGGATCGCTGCTGCACGCCGCAAGCAGCTCCCAACCAAGCACCGCGCCATGACCGTTTTGGGCGACCCAGAACTGAAAAACGTCATCTTGGGACTCGATGGCTCGCCGAAAATACTCGTTGAGACGAAGCTCGGCCGGGAGTCGTCCGTCCCAATACTCTGCATGCGTCTCGCACACACGAAGAACGCCTTCGAGATCAGCATCCCGCGCCTGCCGGATGACGATGCGGCTCGAAGGTGCGATCGAAGGGCGAAGCATAGGACCGTCTGGTATATCCCCGGACAGGCGATCGTCGCAATCTCCTCTTTCAGGGACCCCCGGAGGGGCGCCCTACTCGACAGTGGGACAGGAGATCGGATTCGAAGCCTTCTCGTTGTTGTCCTCAACACATTCGTTGTATTGCGCGGCGCCGGTGCCATCGTCGTCGACGTTGGCAAACACCCGAACCTCAGGCGCCAGCGTACCCTCCGCAATCGGAAAGTGGACTTCCAGGGTCTCGGACTGACCAGGCAGCAGCCATCCGATCGTTGGGTACGCCCCGAGGTCGAAGCTCTGGGTCCCGTCGAGACTCTCCACCACGACGTGCGTCTGGATGCCCGGGGGGACGCTGAGGGAGCCATCATTGCCAACCACGATCGACAGCGTGAACTGATCATCGTCGCAGTCCGTTCGCACAATCTCTCGAACGACGAAATCCGGCGCATCGAAGAGTCCGCCGGGCTGCACGTTCTGCCGAAAGTTGTTGAGACGTGAGTTGCGCCAGTTGAGTTCCGGAACCCGTGGAATCTGCCCGTCCTCGGTCACGCTGTACGCGTGCTGATTCCAAGTACGGCGTGTGCGAACCCAGTTGTTGTCGGCATCTTCCCAAACCTCGATACCACCCCGGTCGGCGTCCGTGTTGGGTTCCGGGATGATGACCTCGGATTTCCCGTCGTTGTCGACGTCGACCACGATCGGCATCTCGATGCGGGTGTTGCTGTCGTGCGTGTCGTCCTTCGTTGCAGGCTCCGGACACGACGCGCACGACCCCGCGGGCCGTACAGCAACCGTTGTCGACGCGGTTGAAGCTCACGAAAACCACGTCGGGGGTATCGAGGGCGTCCGTCACGCCATCGCCGTTGTCGTCGGTGAGGTTGGCCACCGAAGGCGTCATGACCACCTCGCTCATGCCCGCAATCTCGATCTCTTCGGCGCTTGCGTTTGGCAGGGCTGTGGGTGGTGTCCACCTGCAGCCGATCGTCGGTGCGAACTCCCCAACTGGCGGTCGAAACTCGCACAGCGAGACCGACTCTCGCGGGATGCACCGGCCGAGACTCGGTTCGCAAAGCTCGTCGAGTGCACAGTCTTCGCCGAGGACGCACGGATCGCCGAGTGGCACGCAGCTCTCTCCGATACATGCGTCCCCGTTCGCGCAGCAGATTTCACTCTGCGAACCGCAGAGCTGCGTGGGATTCGCACAGTCCGCGACGCATGCGCCCTCGAAACAGATTTCGGATCCAGCACAGCAGACCCCGTTGCAGAGCGCAGCATCCCCACAGTCCGCGACACAAGCTCCTTCGAGGCACACGCGTTCGTCCGGACAGCAACGCGCGTTCCCACCGAATACACACGCGGCAACCTCTCCACAGATCGAAACGCAAGAGCCGTCGTCGGCGCAGTCTTGCCCAAGGGGGCAATCGCACGCGGGTGCGCCACCCGTGCCCCCCTCACCCTCGGATCCCACCGTACCGATGCGTGGGACCCCTGTCGGGTCCCCGCCGCCGCAGGCACAAATCAGGAGCAGAAAGCAGACCAGGCTCGACAGAATCTTCACGAATCCAATAAAAATAGATAATTACATCCCTAACAAACTCACTACGGCCTTGCGCTTGGGTCTAG
>JBATTM010000478.1:0-5338 GCA_049670545.1 Polyangiales bacterium | reverse complement strand
GTCCCCTTTTTTGGGGAGTCGGTCGGTAACGTTGGGGTGGGTTGTACATTGGGGGGCTGGAGGAATTATGGTCGCCGTTGAGGAATTTGAGTTTCTGGGGAGTGAGGGGCAACGGCTGGTCGGGCGAATTCATTGGCCTGCGATCGAGCCCGTGGCGTTCGCGGTGTTCGCGCACTGTTTCACTTGCTCGAAAGAGAGCAAGGCCGCTTCACACGTCAGCAGTGCACTCGCCGCGCAGGGGATCGCGACGTTGCGTTTCGACTTCACGGGACTCGGCGAAAGCGAAGGCGACTTCGGCGGCACCACGTTCTCCCACAACGTCGCCGACGTCGTGTCTGCGGCGGATGCGTTGCGAGATCGATATCGCGCGCCGGCTCTCCTCGTGGGTCATAGCCTTGGCGGAGCCGCGGTCTTGGCCGCGGCCTCTCAGATTGCCGAAGTCATTGGAGTAGCGACGATCGGAGCGCCGGCCGACCCGGAACACGTCGCCCGGCTGTTTGGTGCCTCGGTCGCAGAGATCGAGCAGAGTGGCGAAGCCAACGTCGACCTCGGTGGCCGTCCAATTACGATTCGCAAGGCGTTCCTCGACGACGTTCGCACGCATTGCAGCGGCGAGAAGATCCGAGCCCTAGAGCGCGCGCTTGTAATCTTTCATTCACCCCAGGACCAGATTGTCGATGTCGACAACGCCCGCATGATTTACGAGGCCGCCCGGCATCCAAAGAGCTTCGTCTCTCTCGACGGTGCCGACCACCTCCTTCGGAGGCGCGCAGATTCCGAGTATGTGGCCACGGTCCTCCGTGCATGGGTCGGTCGGTACCTTCCCGAAGATCTCCCGGAGGTCCCCGAAGACGCTCCCGAGGGGGCCGTCATCGTCGAAGGCAAGGCGAGCGGGTACCTGCAGCAGATTCGCGCCCGTGGACACGTGTTTCCAGCGGACGAGCCTGCCGCAGTCGGAGGGTCCGACCTAGGCCCGACACCGTACGAGTTGCTGCTGGCAAGCCTCGGCGCGTGCACATCGATCACGCTTCGCATGGTTGCGGGGCGCAAGGAGTGGCCGCTCGAGGGAGTACGCGTCAAGCTCCGCCATGATCGGGTTCACGCACGAGACGTGGAGGACTCCGAAAAAGACTCGGGCATGGTGGACATCATCGACAAAGAGGTAGAACTCGACGGAGATCTGAACCAAGAGCAGCGCGACCGTCTGTTCGAAATGGCTGCGCGCTGCCCGGTGCATCGAACGCTCCTCAACGAGATCAAGATCCGCTCCGTACTGCTTCCCAAGGAATGACTTGTCGACACTGGCCGCGCTCCATGACGTATCCCTGAGTCTCGGCGGAGACACTCTGCTCGACGGGCTGAGTCTTCAGATCCACCAGGGCGACCACATCGGGCTGGTCGGCCCGAACGGCTCGGGCAAGTCGAGCCTTCTGCGCCTGCTTGCAGGGGTGCTGGAGCCCGATGCGGGTCGCATCAACACGGTCGAAGGCGTGAGGATCGGCTTCTTGCCACAAGAGATCACCGAGTTCCCCGACAAGGCGCTGTTCACGTTCGTATACGAAAGCGTGCCTGAACGCCCGATCGTCCAGGCGAGACTGGAAGCTGCGGAGGCGCGCCTCGCGACACTCCAACACGGCGACACCGCAGGGGAAGAGGAGATCCTCGCGACCGCCAGCGAGGTTGCGGAGTTGCATGAGCGCGCAGCCGAGCTCGACGTGCTGTTCTCGGAGCACACGGCCAAGCGGATTCTTCACGGACTTGGGTTCACGCAAGGTGATCACGTGCGGCCTCTGTCCGAGCTCAGCGGCGGCTGGAAGATGCGCGCGGTGTTGGCCTCACTTCTCTTCCAGAAACCTGGGTTGTTGCTCCTCGACGAACCCACGAACCATCTCGACATGCCCTCGGTGGCATGGTTCTCGGAGTTTCTTCGCACCTACGATCAGGCGCTATTCTTGGTCTCGCACGATCGCGAGTTCTTGAACGAGCAGGTAAACCGGATCGTCAGTTTCGAGCCCGAGGGGGTGCGCACTTTTCGTGGAGACTACGAACTCTACACAAAACAGCGCGAAGAAGAACGGCAAGTCCTGGAGAACCGCGCCAAGAATCTCGAGAAAGAGCGTGAACACCTCGAACAGTTCGTCCGAAGGTTTCGCGCGAAGGCGAGCAAGGCGGCCCAGGTGCAAAGCCGCGTTCGGATGCTCGAGAAGATGGAAAACATCGAGCTTCACAAGTCCACCCGCAAGGCGAACTTCTCGTTTCCGGCGACCGCACGAGGACCGAGGGTGCCGCTTCGCGTCGACGAGTTGTCGATGTCGTTCGGCGAAGTCGATGTATTTCACAGAGTCACCCTCGCGGTAGAGCGCGGCGACCGGATCGCAATCGTCGGACCCAACGGTGCGGGCAAGACCACGCTTCTTCGTATCCTCGCCGACGAGATTCAGCCGACGGGCGGAAAGGTTCAGCTACCTGGCCTCTCCGAGGTTCGCTACTTCGCGCAGCACCATGCCGACGCGCTCACGATGACGAACACGGTATTTCGAGAGGTCATGCTCTCGAGTGACGGTTCGAGTGCGGAACGGGTTCGCGCAGTGTTGGGTGCCCTTCTGTTCGACGAACGCGCGATCGACAAGAAGGTCTCCGTGCTTTCGGGCGGTGAGC
The DNA here is from genome assembly GCA_049670545.1 of Polyangiales bacterium. Taxonomy (GTDB): domain Bacteria; phylum Myxococcota_A; class Polyangia; order Polyangiales; family Houyiibacteriaceae; genus SG8-38. The sequence goes on along the minus strand of JBATTM010000478.1, from coordinate 2,680 downwards.
GAGCGCGGGTGGCGCTCGCAAAGATCTTGGTCCGCCCAGGCAACGTGCTGCTGATGGACGAGCCGACCAACCACCTCGACCTCGAAACGACCGAGGCCTTGACCGATGCCCTCGCATCCTACGATGGCACACTCCTGTTCGTCAGCCACAACCGAGCCTTCATCCGTAGACTCGCCACGAAGCTGTGGGTCGTACACGACGGCACCGTCGAGAGCTACCCAGGCACACTCGATGACTACCTCTGGTCGTGTCAGCAGCGTGAGATTGCGCCTGCCACAGAAACCGCCATCAAGCCACAGAGTCAGAAGAAGTCACGCAGCGCCCGCAAGGAGCAGCGACGGCAGGAAGCCGCGCTTCGTGCCGCCAAGCACAAGGACTACAAGCCCCTCGAGAAGCGCGTCGCTTCACTCGAAATGAAGATCAGCGAACTCGAGGCCAACGTGGCGGCGCGGAGCGAAGAACTGAGCAGTCCAGCGCTCTACGAAGACGCAGACGCACGAAGTCGGGTGCTCGCCGAGATGCAGCGGACGCAAGCAGAACTCGACGTCGCGCTCGAGGAATGGACCGAAGCACAGGCGATGCTCGAGGCCCTGCGCTCGGAACTCGGAACGTGAATCGATGAGTGGACCAGGCAGATGGCTCCTGACGGTGGTGCTCATCGTCGTAGGCGTCGTAACCGGGATGTCACTGTTCCGCACTACGGAGGCGCCCCCAGACGGCCTGGCGCAAGCTCGCCTCGAAGCCCGCCAAGGCCGTATCGCTGAGGCATCGGCCCTGCTTGAAGGGGAGACCGCGTCGAGCCCGCGACCTTCGGCGGAAGTCGAGGCCCTTCGAGTTCGGCTGATCGCTGCCAAGGGGGAGGTTCGCCTCGCCTTGATCGAGGTGGCGAGATCGAGCCGGGTCGAGGAGTTGGCGAGTTCGATGTCCGTGGTTGGCACGCTCCACGAGACCTTGAAGCGTGCCGGGATCAACGCACATGAGTCACAGGGGCTCCTGGCGCGCCACGCGCTGGGGTATGGGGAGCCCGCCGAACCATTGGACGGACTCGACCCCACGACGTGGACGGTACTCGACGCCTTGCGCGACTATGAAATGGGACGCTCGGTCGATACCTTGGCGCTCGAAGAGGTCGCCGCAGACTCGAACGAGCTTCCCCGCTTCATTCGGCTCGTGAAAATCCAAAACCCGCGGGCGAACCCCGGGCACTGAGTCACGGCCTAGTAGCCAACCGTGGCAACCGGCGTACTGAGATCTTCGACCGGGTGAACCATCACGCCGCCGTGACTGATCGAGTACACGAACTCGTCGATGAACACGCCACGAGACACCTGAGGAAGGAAGCCACAGTCTTGGTAAAACCCCTCGGCAACGAATGGCACACCTACTTGCGGATCCCAGGCGTCACACTCGTCTACGACAAGGTCCGCGTGGTCTACCGCGCCGCGTCGGGAGAAGCCGTCATCCACGCTAACGTCCCAAAGCTCGAGCGTGCTCGAGAAGTCGCCTTCGTAGGAGACGAAAGGAAACGCGAGTAGCCCGAGATCGTCGTAGAAGTTGAACGCTTTGTGGTTGTGGTTCGCTTCTGAGAACCCATTGCCCACGAGCGCCTTGAACGCCAGAACGGGGTCTGTAGGGTCAGATACGTCGAAAATCTGCAGCGCCGTGCCTCGATCGAACTGCGTCTCTTCGTCGATGTCGCGTCCGATGGTGAGCAAATGCGCGTCACCGAGGGGATGCATGTAGTCGCTAAAACCGGGAATCTTTAGCTCGCCGAGCACCTTGGGTGCCGCCGGATCACTCAGGTCGACCGCAAACAAGGGATCGACCTGGCGAAAAGTAACCACGTACGCGAGATCGCCCAGGAAGCGCGTCGAAAAGATCCGCTCACCCTCTGCAAGAGGGTCGGTCGCGCCGAGCTCCGCGAGGCCCTCGTCGTCGAGTCCGAGAGTCGTGACCAAGTTGTCGGTCACCGGCGGAACCCATTCGTCGGTCGGCTGCTGCATCGTCCACGTCGTCCGCGTCGTCGCGATGCGAATCACGCCCTCTCGCTCATCGATGGAAAACTGATCGTTGACGATTCCCGGCACGAAGCCTGAGCCCTGGTACAGCGTACGTTGCTGGTCGAAAGAGACCGCGAACCGATGGACCGCCGTGCGGTCGTGGTCGATGTCGCGGCTATACCAGCCGTAGTCAGGCTGGGTCAGAATCAGTGTTTCGGCGTTGGAATACACCTGACTCGCGCTGCCAAGCACCGAGGTGATCGTCGCGTCGCCGCCGTTGATCATGTCGATGCCTAGAACCTGCGTGAGCCCGTAGTCGACGAAACCCGGCGAGGGTGTGTAGAAATCGGCGCATTGGGGAGGCTGCTGTTCGAGTTCCCCGTCGACACGCTCCGCCCACGTGGGCAACCATTGGTCGAGCGTCGTCTCTGCGATCGCAGCCTTGGCAGCGGCCGCCCACAGCCGGGCACGAGAGAGCTCCTCTTCGCGCGTTTCGGGATATGAGGTCGAGCCGTACAGCACTTCCCAGAGCTGCGGAACCGTCGGCGGTTGCTGCACATGGGTCTGCACCACTGCCCTCACGATGCCGTCGTGGCGCCGCGACGACGTGTAGTACCCATCCATGTACAGCTCTCGGATCGCCCGCGGAGCGTCCCCATCAAGAGCGATGACCGTAGTCT
>JBATTM010000477.1:0-5510 GCA_049670545.1 Polyangiales bacterium | reverse complement strand
GGCGCGCTGCTCGAGTGCGGCAGCATGGGCGCAATGCTTTGGTGTTATTCGGACTACGCGGAGGCCATCTGGGGGCTTCCTCCGCTCGACCTCGCGGTCCACGAGCGATCCTTCGGGCTATGGCGCGCCGACGCCTCCCCCAAGCCTGCGGTCGCTGTTGTCGAGGCATTCGCGAAGCGATCCGCAGCAGCCCGTGCCGTCAGTCCCATCGCGGACTCGACGTGGATCGACCTCGACGCCGCCGACTTCTATCGCGCGCCTCGGTCCGAGCTTCCACGCTTGTATCGGCGCTACTGCGAGGCGATCAGCGCGCTGGACGGCGGCCCCGCGACCGTCAACGAGTCCGGGTGAGCTCCGAGAGAAGGTCATCGAGGCGCACGGTGGCAATGCGGGTCCCGACATCGGCGAAACCATAAGGCAGTACGAGGAGCTCGCCTGAAATCATGCTTCCGCACGAGTAGACGACGTTGGGCACATAGCCGTCGCACTCGTCTTCCACGGACTCGAGCAGGGGCTCGGCGAGATGACCGATCACGCGTGCAGGGTCCTCTTTGTCGAGCAGGATGGCTCCAAGAGCGTATTGGCGCATCGCCCCGACGCCGTGCGTGATCACGAGCCACCCCGCTTCGGTCTCGAGCGGGGATCCGCAGTTGCCGAGTTGCGTGACTTCCCAGGCGCGCTCGGGCGTCTGGATCACCTCGCTCTGATTCCAGAAGCGGACGTTGTCCGACCACATCAGGAAATTGTTCTCGTTGTCCAGCCTGGAGAGCGCAGCATAGCGTCCGTCGATCATGCGGGGAAAGAGCGCAATACCCTTGTTCTTGGCGGACTCGCCATTCAGCGTCGCGATTCGGAAAGTCACGAAATCTGCCGTCTCGATCAGCTGCGGGAGGATTTGATAGCCGTCGAACGCCGTATACGGAGCGAAGTACGTCACGGTTCCGTCGTCACTGGTGAAGCGGACGAAGCGAGCATCTTCCATCCCCTGACTCTCGGTCGGCCCCGCCGGAAAGAGGACGCGCTCGGCGAGCTTCGAGTGTGGGGCGAACGAGCTTTCGTAGTTCGAGGACGCGAGCCAGTGGATCGTTCGGGTGACGTGCTCGGTCTCGGGTCTGTGACCGTGTTGCTGGTCGACCTCGCGTATCATGGTCTCGAGCTGCTCGAGCGTAAACCGATCCGGCAGCGCGTCGAGGACGATGGCGGCGATCCCGTTGTATACGTCGAGCTCACGAAGTTTGGTGTGGAAGATGTGCTTCTCGTAGACCGGAGCTCGGTGGCGCGCGGTGCTTGCATGCCGACTCGGCGTTTCCATTTCGATCCGGCCGCCCGCATCGATGATGCCCGAGCGGAACTCGATTGACGAGAGGTGCCCCTCGCCGATGGCCCGAAGACTCAAGACGAAACGCTGCTCGCCCGGAGCGAGTCCCTCTTGGTTGGGCGCCGGCACGATTGAAGGATTGGTGAGCGCGGCGGACTCGATCGAGTACTCGTGGGTGAAGTAGGCGCCGATGAGCAGCCGGCGCTCCGCCGAGAGCTCGCCCGATCGGGCAACATGTCCCGCCGCAACGGCCGCGAAGTTCGCCTCGAATACCGAGCGCAAGTCGACGTGGCGCGCGGCGAACCGGGCTTGCGTCGTGCTCAACGTCGTCGTCACCTCTGACTCGGACAACGCCAGGATCCGCGTCAGAATGCGCTCGACGCGCGAGCGCCCGTCCACCGAGTGTTCGGCTCCGGGCGTGAACGGCTTCGTGATCACCCGGGTTGGATCGGGCAGGAAGCGCGCGGAGGTCTTCGTCACGGGCACTGGGATCATTCCGACAGTCTCGTCCCAGGGGCATGGCATGGCCAGCAGAAACGGTCGAAAGGCTGGATTGTGGCCCGTTGGAGCAGAACCTCTGTGGTGCTCCGCGCGCGGCTCTTGAAGTGGACCACGGCAACTACAAGGTGACGCCTAAGCAATAGGGCTACGGCGGCCGAAGGATTCGTTTCCGTGACACCTTGATCCGAGCAGGCAGGGTGGATTCGATGATCTCCGTGAGCGCCTCGACGAAACGATCGGGGGCCTCGCAGTGCGGGTAGTGCCCCACCCCCTCGATGATTTCGAGCCAGCTTCCCGGGATTGCCGCGTGCGCTGCATGGGCGTGCTCGACGGGGATGACGCGATCTTCCGCACCCCAGATGATGAGCGTCGGCATCCCGGCGGCCAAGTAGAGCTTATCGGTCGCGCTCACCGATTGACCACGCGGGTCGATGACGGCGCGCAGCGTGCGCAGGAACGCGCGACGCGCCTCGACGTCCCCGAGCGAAGCGTAGCTCCTCCAGAGCTCGGGAATCACGGTCGCGTTCTCGAGCTTCTTGCGGAGCGTGACGCGGCCGATCGTTTCGACGATGCGCCGGACGGGCGGTGCGCAGGCCACGAGTAAAACTGCTTCCGAACCAGGAAGCGTGAGCATCCGAAGGAGACGGTTGACTTCCTTACCTAGACCGCCGGCATCGACCAGCACCAATCGTTCACAGCGCTCAGGGTACTGATACGCAAACTGCATCGCGATCCCGCCCCCATAGGACTGCCCGACCACCGTGGCTCGTTTGTATCCCAAGGCCACGATCAAATCGCGTAGCGTGGAAGCCATGGCGCCAAGCGAGTAGTCGCCCTTCGTCTTGTCGGACTCACCGTGTCCCAACAGGTCCGGGGCCAACACGGTGAAGCGCTCGCTCAGTGCGGGCATGACCTGCTTCCAAGTCGATGCGCTGCCGGCCATCCCGTGAATCAGCAGCACGAGCGGGCCTCTACCAGCAAGTCGATACTTCAGGCGCCTGCCATGGATCGTGAGCTCTTCGTGCTCCATCGTATCAGGCTCGTGCCACAGCACGGCCATCCGCTCAAACCCGTCATTTCGCGGCAACTAGCGAGCGAGCGTGCCACTACGATCCTTCTTCATCGCGCTGCGCCGCTGCGAACCGCTGTCGGCTGCGTCGTCATCGGCGCGAAGCACCATCGAAGCGAGCTCCAACGCTTTGCGGACGGCAAACTCAGGAGAGCCGCCTCGCAGGATTTCTTGGGCGGTGTGGAATGCCGGCGTCTCGATGACCGCCCTTGCGAAGTCGCGAATCCGCACGACCGGCACGTCGCCACCGTCAACTACGGCGCGGAGCAGATCGCGAGCACGATTCTTCACCACTGGTGAGAAATGAGACCTCCCTAGGGTGTTTTCGGGGGTTCCTGACCGACTCGCACCCTTGAATTCATGCGCTTTTTCTTCTGCAACGTCTGCTAAGGATCTAGTGAGGTAACACTCGTGGAGGTTCGAGTCCTCTCTTCCGCACCGTTTAGTTTCGGGGAGTTGCGTGACTCCACTAGACTGTGGACCTAGGCGCCCCACCCCCTGGTGTCCCAATCGGTGTCCCGAAAGGACCGATTCGGCGGCTTTGCGGCGTCCATGCACGTAGTGGTTCGTGGTCGTGATGTGCTTGTGGCCGAGCAGGTAGCCGACGCCGACGAGGTTGCCAGAGCGCTCGGTGAGCTCGGTCGCGAGGCTGTGCCGTAGGTCGTAGGCACTCACCTTCGAGGCGCGCTCGGGCTCGAGGCCGGCAGCGAGCGCTGCTTTGCGGAGCGTGTGACGGCCGTCGAACTTCGGGAAGATCGTGCCTTGCTCTGGGCAAGCCGAATCGAGGGCGGCCCGGGCGCGAGCTGATAGGGGGAGCTCGCGCCCGTATCGGGCTTTGTCGGCGTCCTCACGGATAGTCAGGTATCGAGCGCCAGGTTGGTAGTCGTCGGGCGCCGTGAGCCGGTGAAGCGTCGAAGGCCGAAGCCCTGTTTCTCGCATCACCTCGTAGTACGCCCGAATCGGATACCCGCGCTTCGAACGCACCGGGAGCAGGGCAACGATGGCGTCCATTTCCTCAGGCGTCAGCGTCACCGTCTCGCGTTTCCCCTTCGGATGCGCCGTACCGGTAGCGCGTCTCGGGATTCTCGGAATCGCTGGTTTGGAGCCCAAGAGCTTCTGCTCGACCATCCAGTCGAATAGTCGATTCAACGCGCTCAGCTCTTTCTTCAGCGTCGTCCGCTTCACCCGTGTGAGCCGGTATCGCATGTAGTCGGCGAGACGGGCCTCCGAACAGAGCCCTTCCCCGGTCTCAAAGAACGGGATGAAATGCGCAGCAGCGTAAGTCTCCCAGCAACGGACCGTGTCCTTCGACACCTCGGCCCCCATCGCTGCCAACCAACTTCCGAAGAGATCCGTGAGCGGTACATCCGGCGCTGGCGAAGGTCTTTCATACCTCGGGCCGAGTGTTACCTCTCGGACGATTCGAGCAGCTTCTTCTTGAGCCGCTGCGCGATCTGTTTCGCCAGTGGATCGATGACAACGCTTCCCCGCGGCCCGGAACCGGACCGTAAAGGTCTTGGTTCTTGGATCTCGGTAAAGCGTCCATCCTTCTGCATTTCGAGCCATGTATCGATATCCCTTCGGTCAAACAAGATGCGGGCGCCAATCGACAGCGCCCGCACGTGCGGCGACACGCGCCGATCAAACGTCCGCAGCCCCACGCGACAATACCCCGCTGCCTCTCGTCTTGTCAGCAGGGGCGAATCGACGCAGCTGATTCTGCACGAAGACGCGTCGCTCGACCGCGGCTTTCGCGCGTCTTCCTGAGGGGGCTTCGCGGAGTTCTCTGAATCAGACCTTCGACTCACTCCCTAGTTATTGGTTTTGCCCCCTCAAAAGTTGCGCGAGCAGAAGATGCCCAAGAGCGAGCACGCCACCGAGTGACAAAAAGTGCCACGATGAGGCTGTCACCAGCCGTCACTTCTTGGCGTCTTCTGGCGCAAACTGAAGAACAGTGACGCACTTTGAAACTTTCTGGAGCAAAACGACAAATAGTGCTTCGCAATTGCCAAGAAGAGACAAGAAGTGTTCAGAACGCGCCAAAAAAATCAGTGCAGAGCAATATGCGTCACTTCGAGTCAACTCGGACCATAGCGAGTACCGGGCAAGATGTGGGATTGTAAGACATCGAAGATGTCCCAATCCCCGTGTGCCGCGCTCAACGCCTTCGGATTATTCGCGGCGGAGCTCCGGGGAGAGCAAGGGCACACATGTTCGCAGGGTGGCGGCCGCCACTCTTCCGGCGCCGCTCGCCACTTCACTTCAGCGCGATCTACCTGAAACGCTTCGAAAACGCAGAGCTGGACTGCGGCACGAGTCTTGATGGCGTTCTCCGGTCGTGGAGCCTTGCGCCGCGGCCACCAGCGAAACGACTTCTCGATCGTACGTACGTCGCGCGCCGGAGCATGGAGTGCTCCACGGCGTCGTCCGCGACCACCTTCAGACCTTCCTCTGGGAGCTCGACCGAAGTGAGCACGAGCGTGGCGCCCCTGTGTTCGTGAAGCGCGAGTTTCAGCGATTCGCTCGCTGCGGCGTGCTCGCGCATGGGTTTGCCCGCTTTCGGTGTACGGACTGCAGCACCGATCGATTGGTGGCGTTTTCGTGCAAAGGCCGCGGCTTTTG
>JBATTM010000476.1:0-1978 GCA_049670545.1 Polyangiales bacterium | reverse complement strand
ACGTCGAGGGGGTCCTCCTTCTCGAGTCGGTGCTTGTTCACGCCAACGATGGTCTGCTGCCCGGAGTCGATCCGTGCCTGGGTCCGCGCGGCCGCCTCCTCGATGCGAAGCTTCGGGAGCCCTGCCTCGATCGCCTTGGTCATGCCCCCTAGCTCTTCGACCTCCTTGATGTGCTCCCATGCCCGGAGGGCCAACTCGTGGGTTAGGCGTTCCACGTAGTAGCTCCCGCCCCACGGATCGATGACATCGGTCGTTCCGCTCTCGAGCTGCAAGTAGAGCTGCGTGTTGCGAGCGATTCTCGCACTGAAGTCGGTCGGAAGCGCGATCGCCTCGTCGAGTGAGTTCGTGTGCAGGCTCTGGGTGTGCCCCTGCGTCGCGGCCATTGCCTCGATGCACGTCCGCACGACGTTGTTGTAGACGTCTTGGGCGGTCAGGCTCCATCCTGAGGTCTGGCAGTGAGTGCGGAGGGCCAAGCTCTTGGGGTTCTTGGGCCCGAACTGCTCGATGAGCTTCGACCACAACAGCCGGCCGGCACGAAGCTTGGCGATCTCCATGAAGTAGTTCGTTCCGACCGCCCAAAAGAAGCTGATGCGGGGCGCGAACTGATCGATTGTGAGACCCGCCTCGAGCCCGGTGCGGACGTATTCGAGCCCGTCGGCCAGCGTGTACCCGAGCTCCAAGTCCTGCGTCGCGCCCGCTTCCTGCATGTGGTAGCCACTCACGCTGATGCTGTTGAAACGTGGCATCTCCGCAGCGGTGTACTTGAAGATATCTGCAACGATCCGCATCGACGGGGTGGGCGGGTAGATGTAGGTGTTGCGGACCATGAACTCTTTGAGGATGTCGTTCTGAATCGTCCCCGTGAGTTGGTTGGTCGCCACCCCCTGCTCTTCCGCGGCGACGACATAAAGCGCGAGCACGGGAAGAACGGCGCCGTTCATTGTCATCGATACGCTCATCTGATCGAGCGGGATGCCGTCGAAGAGGATGCGCATATCTTTGATCGAATCGATCGCGACGCCCGCCATGCCAACATCACCCGTGACGCGGGGATGATCGGAGTCATAACCACGGTGCGTCGCCAGATCAAAGGCGATCGAGAGGCCCTTCTGCCCTGCCGCTAGGTTTCGTCGGTAGAACGCGTTGCTCTTCTCCGCGGTCGAGAAGCCAGAGTACTGCCGAATCGTCCAAGGGCGGCGGATGTACATCGTCGAGTATGGCCCGCGTAGAAACGGAGGAAGCCCCGGCATCGTCTCGAGGTGCGTCACGGAGCCAAGATCGTCCTCGGTGTACACAGGCTTCACGCCGATGCCTTCGGGCGTCTCCCAACGCGCCTCCGCGGCATCGCCCGCAAGCTTTTTCCAGTCCGCGGCGGAGGGAAGCTCCGCCCCGTTCGGAGCGCCCCATTCGATCTTCGTAAAGTCGGGCAACGTACTCATCGCGGAACCCCCAACATGTCGAGTGTCTGCCGGACGACGGCGAAGACGTCCGCGCCAACGAAGACGAAACCATGCGCGCCCACCTCACGAAGGACGTCTTCGCGATCCCCAGGTCGCCCCGCCACGATGATGATCGCGCATCCGGCGCCTTTGAGTCCTTCGATCGCAGGCACCAGCGACACCGCATAGTCCGCATCGCTCCCGCATATCGCCGCCATGCCCGCACCGGACTCCAAGTACGCGGCGACCAGGTCATCCACGGACTCGAACCCGTCGTTCGCGACCGCCCCAATCCCTGCAGCCGCGAAGAGGTTCCCCGTCCACGCAGAGCGCGCCTTGTGGGCAGGAATCGGACCCAGATTGGCAAGGAACACGTTCGGCCGCGGCCCGTCGGCAGCACGCCGGTCGGAACGAGCCCGTAGCCCCTCCCACGCGTCGGACTGGCGCCACGGGGATAACGGCTCGAGATAGAAATCGGGCTGCCCGTGCTGCAGCACCGTCGAGATGCTGTACATGTCGGTGCCGGTCATCGCCGCACC
>JBATTM010000475.1:0-1831 GCA_049670545.1 Polyangiales bacterium | reverse complement strand
GGCACCTCCTCCCCGTGTCTCAGCGTGTTCAAGCCTGCCCCTTTCGACCCCGATCTCTTCTTACCGCGTCCCATCGCGGATGCTCACTTCGACGGCGATGGGCTTTGGTGGGCACACGAACGCCTTCATCGGGAGTGTCTCCACGACTACGCGAGCAAGCGGGCCGCGTTCGCCGACGATCGCGACGCCTTTCAGGCAGCCTGCCTCCTGCCCCGCGTCGATCCTGCGTCGACCTGGCGTGACCATCATACCCTTGCGGTCGATTGGCACTCCCGCGCGCGGTCCTTGCAGACGAAACGCCTTCCTTGGATGCAGCGTCGATACTGGTCGAGGCAGTCCAAACTTGGTGCCCTGCCAGGTGGCTAGCCTTTCGATTCGCGCTGCCGCGTGATACAAACCGCGCTCTTACGCTTGCTTCGAAAGGTTGTCATGAAGAACTGGATGATCGTGGTGTGGGTGTGCTCGGCGTCGCTATCGATGGCGTGCACCGATGGTGGTGGTGGATCCGCGGAGCCCTTCGCAGCGCAGCCCGACACGAGTGAGGGGCTCATCAACGTCGCCACAAGCCTGATGGACGTCCTCGAAGGTGGGGATCTTGCGGGCGCCTGCGATCGGTATTGGGCTGCTGTCGAGGCCAACACCGACACACCTCGAGCGCGCTTGCTGTGCGGCAAAGAGATGTTCTTCTATGAGGGCTTCGATACCGTGGGCGTGCCCGAGGTCTTGCTCGATACCATGCTTTCGCTCTTCCCGGACCAGCTAGGCTCGGGCGCGGAGGGCGTCGGAATGATTCCCGACCCCACTTCTGCCGAGGGCCGCCCTCTTGGGTTCGGACCTGGCCAAGACTTCGCCGACGGCGTTCCCGCGCTGGCCTTCACATGTGCGAGCTGTCACTTCGGTCAGCTTCCCGATGGTCGCTACGCGTTGGGGGCCCCGAACCACGGGTACGCCTACGGCGAAATGAACCTTGCGATCGCTGTCCTACCACTCAGTGCGCTCCTCGGCAGCGATCCGGAACCAAGTGCTGCGGCTGTCCTCGCCCCGTACCTGGCTGCGATGGACGCCGACCCCACCATTCAGCCGCGCATGCTTGCCGCGCTTGCGCCGCTGGCGGGAGCGGGCGTGAGCTTGCCCGAGTTCACGCCGGAGGTGCAGGCCTCGTATGCGGCGTGGAAGCCCGGCACGATGGATTTCGTCATCGTCCCGCTGCCACTCGATGACGACGTGCACACCGTCAGCAAGATCATGTCGCTCTGGGGCATCGCGAGTGACGACGACGTGGCTGCCTTCGAGATGGACGGGGCCCTTCTCGGGCATACCGGCGTATCCACGGGTGTGTTGAACTTTCTGCAGGGCTTTGTCGTGCTCGGTGGTGGCGACACGGAGGCCTGGACCGACGTGCGTTTGGGTCCGCTCGAGGACTTCGTCCTGTCGTTGCGCGCTCCGCGCAACCCCAACCCACCCAACGCCGAACTCGTTGCCGACGGAGAAGCGTTGTTCACCTCGACGGGTTGCACGGACTGCCACAACGGCGCTCGCGGATCGAGTCGTGAGGTGTTCTCGTTCGACGAGATCGGTTCGGACACCGCGATGGAGCGATGGCTCGACGCCGACCTCGATGGGCAACCTTGCTGTGATGTCGACTTGGTGGGTCGTGATGCGCTTACTGGGGGCATTCGCGCGCAGCGCCTCGTTGGCGTGTGGTCAGCGACCCGCTTGCTTCACAACGGCTCGGTCGACTCGCTCGAAGATTTGTTCTGCATGAACGGATCGAGGCCCACGATTACCGAGTCCCCCTTTAGCGACCGCGGTCACATGTTTACGTGCGAAG
>JBATTM010000474.1:0-8081 GCA_049670545.1 Polyangiales bacterium | reverse complement strand
AATCACACGAGCAGTGCGTCGGCGAGAGTCTCGACCGTCGCAGGACCCTCGTGTGCGATCGCCGTCGCAAGGGCGCCTTCGAGCTGGTCGGCCGTGTCGACACGAATGCCGGATGCGCCACAGAGCTCGGCATACTCGGCGAAGCTCGGGTTGTGCAGAGAGGTCTCCCAGACGTCGTAGTCGGCGCTCCGCTGCTCCTTGCTGATCTTTCCAAGCTCGCCGTTGTTGAGCAGCACGTGGGTGATGTTCATGCCGTACTTCACGGCGGTCGTGTACTCGCCCATGTACTGCCCAAACCCGCCATCGCCGGTGACCGCGATCACCTTTCTCCCGCGAAACTTCGGGTCGTCTTCCTGCGTCGCCGCCCAAGCGCCCATCGCCGCCGGATACCCAAAACCTATCGACCCGAGGTAGCCGCTCATCAACACGGACTGCCGGGCGCACTCGAAGTAGCGACCGAACGAATAGGTGTTGTTACCCACGTCGACGGCGATGATGGCATCTTCGGGCGCCGTGCGGGTGAGCGCCTGGAAGATCGCAGCGGAATGCACCCCCTTCCCTGCGGCCTCGGTGAGGCGCAGCTCTTTCTCTTCTCGCCAGATCTTCCAGCGAGCAGCCACGTCAGGGCGCTGGTCGATCGCTTTCGTGGGCCCGAGACTCGCCTGCATCAAGCGCGCCGTCACGCCGATCTCGCCCCACACGGGCACGGTGACTGCGTGAAAGCGCCCAAGTGTCATCGGGTCGTAGTCGACTTGCACGATCGGCTTGTAGGACGTGATCCCGGTGTGATTGCTGAAGCTCGCGCCAAACACGACGAGGAGGTCCGCTTCATTCATGACCCAGCTCGCTACTGGCGTGCCGCTTCGGCCAAGGACGCCGCAGCCGAGTGGGTGATGATCGCTGATGAGCCCCTTGCCTTTGAACGTCGTGAGTACTGGGCTTCCAAGGGCCTCTGCAAGCGCGGTCACCGCGTCCATTTCGAACCGGGCGCCATGACCGACGACAATCGCAGGGCGCTTCGCTGCACGAATCTTCTCGAGAGCCTCCTCGAGCGCGCCCGCTGGGGGTGTGATCTCGACGGCTCCGACCCGGCCCACAGGGGAACCGGCTTCGGTATCGGGCGCCTCCACCACTTGCACGTCATCTGGAAACACCATGTGAGAGACGCCGCGCTCGACCATCGCGTGCTTACACGCGAGGCTCGCGATCTCTGGGAAGTTCGAGTTGTGCGCTGCGACCGTCGTGTACTTGGCGACGCCTCCGTACGCCGACGCGAGGTCGACCTCTTGGAAGGCACCCCGTCCGATGAGATGGGTCGGCACTTGCCCCGTGAGCGCGAGGACGGGCGAACGATCGACGTGCGCATCCCAGAGCCCGGTCAGCATGTTGGTCGCGCCAGGCCCCGCGATCGCGAAGCACGCCGCCGGGCGACCCGTCAACTTGCCGTAGGCCGAGACCGCGAACGCAGCCGCACCCTCATGCCGAAACCCGAAGTACTCCATCTTGCCTGCGCGTGTTTGTCGGCTCACCGAATCCGCGACCCCGAGATTCGAGTGGCCGACCATGCCCCAGACCGACTTCACTCCCCAGTTCACGAGGGTTTCGACCATGACGTCGCTCGATGTGCGAACGTGCGGCGCCTCCTCGGGGAACGCGACGTAGATGCCGTCCTCTCGAATCTCGACCACGTAGGTGTCGACTCCGTCGTCCTCGAAATCGCCTGGGGGCTTGCCCGTGAGAGGATCGAAGTCCCACCCATGCCATGGGCAGCGGAGTAGCCCTTTCTCGATCGATCCTTCGCCAAGCGGCCCCCCCTGGTGGGGGCACTTGTTGTCGAGGGCGGCGAATTGGCCCTCATGGTGGGTCATGCACAACGTCAGGTGCCGGCACGTGACCGGTTTGACTCGGCCCTCGGGGAGCTCGTCGATATCGAGAACTTTGAGCCAGGTCGTCTTGTCGCCGCCCATCCTACCGCCTTCCACAATTCGTTGTTGTGACGAAGCCCGCCACGAAGCCCTTGTCACGAAGCAAGCGCTGATCGTTTCACGATCCGCCAACGGATGTAAAGGACGCGCGAGGGCGAGCGTTGTTACAGATTGCTTGCGAGACGCTCGATCGTCTCTTCGTCGTCGGCTACGCCTTCGACGTAGTCCTCAACATCTTCTTCACGAAGACGAATTCGGCCCATGTTCTCCGGGTAGCACCCCTGCTTCCCCTCATAGAAGGCCCGAATCTTGTCCATGTCGGCACGAACATCGCCGGTCATCCAAATCGTCGGCCCGATGCCGCCGGTCTTCTCACTGAAGTCGAGATACGACAGGGTCACCGGGACATTCGCCGACCGGGCGATGTGGTAGAAGCCCGACTTCCAGTATTCGACGTAACCGCGCGTGCCCTCGGCGGGCACCATCAAGGCGAGCGAGGGCTGCTCCGCGAAATGCTCGACCATCTGCTCGACGACGCCACCCGTCCGATGGCGCACGATCGGCATGCCTCCAAGCCAGCGAAAGAACGGCCCGAAAGGCGGCTTGAACAGCGTATGCTTTCCCATCCACCGAACCGGAATGTCGTACACGAACGCCATCGCCAACATGAACGGAAGGTCCCAGTTCGTGGTGTGCGGAGCCGCGATCAGGATGTAGCGGCGCTCCGTTGGCCGCTCGCCATCCATCTTCCACCCGGCCACCCGAAGGAACGCCTCACCTATCCAATGCTTGACCATGTGATTCCAACGGGCCGGGCCCGTCACGTGTGTAAGGGACTTTCGGCTCCGTGGCACCGCTCATCAGGTCCAATGACAGAAGTTTTACATTCGATTGTCATGTAACCTACGCGCGACCCGCGGCTATCAGAGATGGAATCGGAGGCTGTCATGAAGCTCTATACCAATTTGTTTTCGCCGAACGCTCGTAAAGTCCATGCACTGGCGCAGGAGCTCGATATCGAACTCGAAGCCGAAACGGTCGACCTCCGTGCAGGACAGCATCGCACCCCGGAGTACCTTGCGCTCAATCCGAACGGGAAGGTGCCCACGCTTGTCGACGGAGAAACCAAGCTCTGGGAGTCGAACGCGATCATGTGTTACCTCGCGGCAACTCGTGAAACGCCGATGTGGCCCAAGTCGCCTGCGCGCTACGAAATCCTCCGCTGGATGTTTTGGGAATCGAATCACTTCTCCAATGCGATCGCCCGGATCATCGGACAGAAGATTTTTCGTCGCGACAACGCCGATCAGGCGATCGTCGATTCAGCGCTGAAAGACGTTCGCCGCTACGCAGCGGTGCTCGACCAAACCCTTCACGGGAGCCACTTCATCATCGGCGACACACTCACGCTGGCTGACCTCGCCGTGGGGGTCGGTCTCGGGTACACCGATTCTTGCGAACTTCCGACCGCAGAGTTTCAACACGTCTCTCGCTGGTGGGGTGCCCTTCGCGACACCCCAGTCGGGCAAACCTTGATGCCCCCCGAGAGCCATTCTTGAGATACGCGCTAGTTCAGTCGACTGGCACGACCTCGACGAGAATCCCGTTGAGTTGGGCCATGCCCGAGAAGAACTCGAGTTGGTCGGGGCCGTCCGCGGCGAGCAGGTTGACGTTGGCGCCCGTCGTCTGGCTGGCAACGCTCAGGCCGTCCGCCTCTTGATGGCCCCACCCATGTGGGAGCGCCACCGATCCCACCATCATCTCGTCCGTGAGTTCAACCGGCAATCGCACCGACGCCACCTGGCTTCGCACCTCGACCATCGCACCCGATCGCACGCCCACCCTCTCGCCATCGGCAGGATGCATGTAGAGGTAGTTGGTCGATCGCCGCCCTTGGACGAAGCGCGGGTGGTTGTGAAGCCAGCTGTTGTGGCTGTGTGGCTCCCGCTTGCTGATCAGCTTGAGCCTGTCTCCGTTGTCGAGTTCGCGCGCAAAGGCGGCTTCCAGCCCGCCAGCGGCCTCGACGAACTCGGTCGGCGCCAGGTCGACTTTGCCGTCGTCATTCACGACTCTCTTGCCGAGGAAATCGTTGCCCATGTGGGGGTCGAGCGGCCGCCCGTGTGGCTGCTTGCGGAGCGAACGAAGCGATCCCAACCCAAACCCGCGAGCCATCACGCCAAGCAGACGCTCGGGTGTGAGCTCGAGACGCTTCCCCAGCAAAGGCACCTTTCCAACGCCCATCCACGCGCCAACGATGCGCTGCATCATCCTCGACCCAAACAGGTCAGCGCCACAGGCCCGTGCAAGCTGAAATAGAATCATCGTCTCGTCGCGCTGCTCGCCTTCGAGCGGGACCACCGCGTCGGTGAACTGCGCGTACGGAATCGGCTGCGCGCCCATGAGCGACTGGAACACGAACGGGAGGTCGGCACGCTGCATCGCACTGCTCCCGGGCAAGATGTAGTGAGCGAAGTTGGCGGTCTCGTTCCGGAAGATGTCGATGCTCACGACGAGTTCGAGCGATCGGAGCGCCTTCTCGAGGCGCCCGTTGCTATTGGGCACGGTCAGCAGTGGGTTGCCCGAGACCACGAGCAACGCTCGAATCTGCCCCTCCCCCGGCGTGAGAATCTCGTCAGCGAGGATCCCTGCGGGAAACGTGTCCGCAACCGAAGGCAACTGACCAATGCGTGACCGGTCCTTGCGCAACGTGTGGCCACCCTTACGTGCATGCTTCGGGAAGTTCTTGACGTACCCATGGCCGACGAGCGTTCCGCCGAGGCGGTCGAGGTTCCCGGTAATGGCGTTGATCGACTCGAGAATCCAGAACGCGAGCGTCCCGTGACTCCCCTGATTGACGCCGGTCGACAAGAAGAGCGCCGACCCGTCCGATTCCAGGTAGACGTCCACCATCTCGCGTAGCAGGTCGGCGGGGACTCCGGTGATCTCTGCAGTGCGCTCGGGAGGCCATGCTTCCGCGACTCCCGCGAGCACAGAGAGCCCCTTCATGTGGGCATCCACCCGAGCGTGCGCGACCGCATCCCGCACGACGACTTCGTGGAGGAAACTGAGCAGGAAGTAGATGTCGGTATCGGGCCGAATGAAGACCTGGGTGCCAAGCTGCTTTGCAGTCTCGGTTCGGCGGGGATTGACGAGGAAGACCCGACCACCACGCTGTTCGATCGCGCGCAGTCGTCGAATCGGGTCGGGCAGCTGCATGAAACTCCCCCGAGAAACCGCTGGGTTCGAGCCCAGGATGATCAGGCACTGTGTCCGATCGATGTCGGGGAACGGTTGAATGAAAGGAAACCCGTAGAGGCGTTGCGACGCGGCGAACTTGTTGTTGCAGTCCTGCGACCCCGTTTGAAACAGATTCTTCGAGCCGAGGCCCGTCAGCAATGCGGCCGTCAGGATTGGCGGCATGAGGCTGAAACTGATGGGGTTGCCGAGGTATGCCGAGACGGAATCACCACCATGATCGCGCACCAGCTGCCGGACCTTGGTGCCGATCTCGTCGAGCGCCCGATCCCAGCTAATCTCTTCGAAGCGGTTCCCGACGCGTTTGAGGGGCACGCGAAGCCGGTCGGGTGAGTGGTGCATCTCGTGGTACCGCAGGCCTTTGACGCACGCGTACCCTTTGCTGGCTACGTGATCTGGGTCCGGCTCGAGCGAGATGATGCGGTCGCCGTCCACCGTCGCCGTCAGGCCGCACGTGGGCTCGCAGATACGGCAAAACGTGTGCTGAGTGCGGGTTGCCATGGGCTCGAAGGGTGACAGCCCGCACCGGCGACGACAAGAGGCGAGACCGATGCGCGGTTCGCTGCTATGAACGCCCGCAGAGAGGTCCCCCATGCATATGCTTCCCTTGTTATTTCTCCTCATCACCTCCGTCGCCTGGATCGGATGCAGCGACGATACCGGCGCCGCAGGAACCGGTGGCACCGCAGGCACAGGTGCAACCGCAGGCGGTGGGGGATCAGGCGGCCAAGGCGGTTCCGGTGGCCCCCCACCCGATTGCCCCACCGCCGAGTCGTTGCTTCGATGCGACGGCGTGGTCTTGAACATCGCGCACCGCGGCGGTCGCCGGATTCGACCCGAACACACCCTCGTCGCTTACGAGCAAGCCTTGGCCGAAGGAGCGGACGTCCTCGAACTCGACCTCCATGCCACGAGCGACAACGTGATCGTCGTCATGCATGACGACACCGTCGACCGCACGACCGACGGGAGTGGCGCGATCAAAGAGATGACCTTCGCCGAGCTGCGAATGTACGACGCCGGGTACAACTTCACGACCGACGATGGGGCGACCTACCCGTTTCGCGGGATGGGCCTCTTGGTGCCCACGCTCGAAGAAGTTCTCGAAGCGTTTCCGGACGTGCCCTATGTCATCGAGATCAAGCAAGCGGATCCTTCGATTGTGGATGGGTTCGTCGAGATCACGCGCAGCTTCGAGGTGGTCGATCAAATCAATGGAGCCTCATTCAACGACGACGTGCTCCAAGAGCTTCGCGCAGCGGCCCCGGAAATGGAAACCAGCTTCTCCGAAGACGAAGTCGCAGCGTTTTTCTTCGAATCGCTCAAACCCGAGGGTATCGACCCGAGCTACGTGGCCCCCGCAGAGTTTCTTCAGGTGCCACCGACGCGAGGCGCCCTCGAGGTCGTCCATGAGGGCTTCGTCCCCGCAGCCCACAGCCTTGGTCTCAAGGTACACGTCTGGACGATCAACGACGAAGAAGAGATGCGCACCCTCATCGAAGACTTCGGCGTCGATGGCGTGATGACCGACGACCCTCCAACCCTGACGCGTGTGATCGAAGAGACCGGCACCGGCTTGCCGGACTAGTCGCTCCCGACCAACAGCTTGAGCGAGTCGTGTGTGGTGAAGATCCCTACGATTTTGTTCCCCTCGACCACGATTGCAGACCCGTACTTGTGGGCGAGCATCTCCTTGAGCACCGAGAGCAGCGGGGTGTCTTTCGAGACGGTGTAGGCCTCTTGCGTCATCGACTCTTCGACGGTCGTCTCGTCAGGGTTCACTTCGTTGAGCCCGGCGATCATCCCGAGGTCGCGATCACTCACGATGCCGTGGAGCTCGCCACCGTGCAGCACGGGCAAATGACGTATCCCGTATTTCTCCATCATCTGTTGCGCGAACGTGATCGTCTGCTCGCTCCCGATGGTATGCGGGAGCGGTGTCATGTACTCGGAGATCGGGGCGGTCAGGTCCATCCTCGTGATCTACCACGACCAAGCCGCAGTGACACCAACGCGAAACTTTTTCGCGCCCCCATGGACCGACGGTCACGCGGCTCCTGGCACACCTCGAATTCGCCTGGTACAGACCCCGAGTCCTTCATCAAGGAGAACGTCCATGAGCACCGACGACACCGGCAAGTCTTTCAAGCAGGATCTCGATGATACCCGCGAAGATCTCAAGCGAATGACAGACGAAATCAAGGTCAAGCTTCACCTCGCAGGGATGGATGCCAAGGACGCGTGGGAGGATATTCAGCCTCGTCTCAAGGATTTCGAGAAGCGGTTCGATTCGACAGCGGACGACGTCGGCGAAGAGCTCAGGGCGCTCGGGAGCGACATCAAGCAGCGTCTCCTCAACATCAAGAACAAGCTCGCCTCCGAGTAGGCTCACCGGCTCAAAGAGTAGCGTAACGAATACGCGATCTGAGGCAGATACTTGCTCTCGATCGATGCGAAGCATCACGCGTTCGCCTTCGAACAGCACCTGGAAACGCGGGAACCGTCTCGTGCTGTCTTCGAGCCGCTTCTAAGATGAGGCAGCCGTGACTTCGATACGGGGTACCCCTCAACCGTGCCTGCACATCCGTCACGGAATGCGGACTTCGACGGATGTCCGTTTTCGGCTACTCGATAAGGCATTGAAAACACAGCACTTCTCACACAAAGCGCCTCTTCTAATCTTGACAGTGCATACTGTCAGAGTTATGAGTGGAACAATAGGAGGTGCTACATGGAACTCGTATGGATGACGCTAGGTGCGTGGACAGCGTTCGCTGCGGCGGCGCTCCTCCCGGGCTTTCTCTACAGCCAAATGACTCGCGGCCGAGGAAACGCCCACGCATAATCGTGGGGGTCCCTCAATCGACCCGCCTTGCACGATGACCAAGCAAGACGAGGCCA
>JBATTM010000473.1:0-2369 GCA_049670545.1 Polyangiales bacterium | reverse complement strand
GCCAGTGCCAGTGCCAGTGTCAGTGTCAGTGTCAGCGTCAGTGTCAGTGTCAGTGTCAGTGTCAGCGTCGGTGTCAGTGTCAGTGTCGGTGTCAGTGTCAGTGTCTGGGGCTGTGTCCGGGGAAGTGTCGGCGTCAGTCTCCGCTTCCTGGGCACGCACGGGTGCGCTGGCCATCAGCCCGAGAAGGGCGATGCAGGCGATGCGCAGCATGGAGGGTCCCAAGAAATTCATACACTGATCCGCAAGATGGCGACGCGCGCCGTGTTCGTTCGCTGGCGCGCACACGCGCCGAGGCCGCGTGGCTCGAGTCGGATGACCGATGAGCACGCGGAATCCGTTCAACCGCAGAGGGAACGGGTTGGAGCGTTCGGATCAGACTGGGGGTGAATTCTTCGGGGCAACCCGGAACCTAGCGATGCCGGTGCGTGCAACGATGGCGGGCGGGCCCCATCGAGAATCCTCCGCAACCTCCAGCGCTTCGGCCAGCTGAGCGCCCGAGATTGGTGCGACCGCCCATCTTCGTTCGGCGGCGACCGGGCAGTGCTCGTGGTCAGCGTTGGACGGGGCTCCGCCGTGGCTTTCGAACGATGGGGTGTTCGAAAGTAGGGATGACGGCGTTGATCCCGCGTGCGCCTCTCCGTGCATCAAGTCGCCGTGCTCGGGGCATTGCGCGTGCTCGACGAGCCAAAGGTGTCCCGGCCCTGAGCCTTGAAGGAAGACGGCGAGTAACCCGAGGACCGCGCAAACCCTCACAAATGCAAGGGATTCGGTCTGTTTGGGACGATGCGAGGTCACGGCGATCGGCTCATTATGCCCGAACCGCACGGGCCGGCAAGTCACACGGAAGCCTCTGGCGATCCTCACCCTCTGGGGCTACACCGCATAGCCCCGCCGCAGGCTAGGATCTAAAGGTCCGGGGAGCCACGCAGTATGTCCAGGGAAGAAACCACCGAGGTGACGCGGCGCCATGTGTTCGCGCTGAAGGGCCTGTCGAAGAAGGAAGACCAGGCGCGCATCATTGTGCTCGCCGGGAATCTCGCCGGGGACAAGTACGCGATCGACGGAGAGCTCACGTTCGGTCGAGGCGTCGAGGCGCACGTCAAGATCGACGACACGTTGGCTTCTCGGATGCACGCGCGCATCTTCCAGCATGATCAGGGTACGTATGTGGTGGAGGATCTGGGGAGCCGGAATGGTACCCAAGTCAACGGGATGGCCATCACGCGGCAAGTGCTTGCGTACGGCGACCGCATTCAAGTTGGAAGCTGTCTGCTTCTGTTCGCGCACCATGACCCAATGGAAGAACAGGTCGCGCACCGCCGCAAACTCGAGGCGATCGGTCGCCTCGGTACGGGTGTTGCGCATGACTTCAACAATCTTCTCGGTGCGGTCCGTTCGAGCATCGATTTTCTGAACGAGCTTCCCGCGGACACGCGGGTCGGGGATCCAAACGTTCGCGAGGCGTTCAACGACATCCGTGCCGCCGCGAGTGCCGCCACCGAAATGACGAGCCGGTTGCTCGGGTTTGCACGCGAGGTACAGCGCAGTCACTCCGAGATCGATCTCTCGGAGCTTTGCCGCCACGTCGTGCAGCTCGCGCGTCATACGTTTCATCGTGGCGTTCGCATCGACGCGAAGATCGACCGAGGCCTCACCATCGTCGGCGACCGCGGGCAGCTGCACCAGCTGCTCATGAACCTCCTGATCAACGCCCGCGATGCGATGCCCAAGGGGGGTCAACTGGAGATCACGGCGAAGAAGGCCGATCAACGCGACCTCGAGCGGGCGCCCCTCAATCCGCTGGTGGACCACGCGTTGATCACGGTGTCGGATACTGGGGTCGGCATGGACGCGGAGACGCGGGAGCGCGCATTCGATCCGTTCTTCACCACGAAGGGCGACCAGGTGGGCGCGGGGCTTGGGCTTGCCGCGGTCTATGAGATCGCAAAGGGCCACAATGGCCACATCACCCTGCAGAGCGTGCCGCGGCGGGGAAGCACGTTCCAACTCGTGTTTCCGCTGGCTGCTCAGCCCTCATCAGCGCCTACGGAGCCGAGTCTTCCCGCCATTCCGGTACCGCAGACCCAGCTACTCATCCTGCTGGTCGATGATGAAGACGTCGTGCGCCGCAGCGCAGGTCGTGTCGTGCGGCAGAGTGGCCACCGTGTGATTTTTGCGCGTAGCGGCAAGGAAGCGCTTCGCATTTACACCGAGACGCAGCCGCGTCCGGACCTGGTACTGATGGACCTGAACATGCCGGGCATGACCGGTGATCAGGCTTTCAAGGAGCTCAAGGCGATGGACCCGCAGGCCCCGGTCGTCTTCGTGTCGGGGTATTGGGATGGAGCGCTCGAACGCGAGCTTCGCGG
>JBATTM010000472.1:0-17012 GCA_049670545.1 Polyangiales bacterium | reverse complement strand
CGTTCCGCAGCATCGACGGCTCTCGAAACAACCGAAACGATGCGTCGCTCGGGGCGGCTCACACGCAACTCTCGCGATGGGCACCGACCGACTACGCCGACGGCGAGTCGGCGCTCGCAGGTCCGGGGAGGGCGTCCGCGCGTGCCGTGAGCAACGGGGTCGTCGCCCAATCGGAGTCACGGGTCAATCCGCGGCGCGCAACGGACTACCTATGGCAATGGGGCCAGTTCCTCGACCACGACATTGACCTCACCGACGCCGCTGACCCAGCGGAGCCCGCGCCAATCGCCGTTCCTCGCGGCGATCCGTTCTTCGATCCGGGTGCGACCGGAGACGAGACCATCCCACTCAACCGATCACTCTATGACCAAAGCATTCCAGAGGGAGAGCCCCGCCAACAGATCAACGAGATCACCCACTGGGTCGACGCTTCGAATGTCTACGGTTCCGACGGCGCGCGCGCGCTTGCCCTGCGCACGCAGGACGGATCCGGAAAGCTCGCCGTCAGCGCTGGAAATCTGCTTCCATTCAACGAGAGCGGCCTGCCCAACGCGGGCGGAGACTCTGCGAGCCTTTTCCTTGCAGGTGACGTGCGGGCCAACGAGCAAGTCGCCCTGGCCGCGATGCATACACTCTTCGTCCGGGAGCACAACCGTCTGGCCAGTTCGATGGCAGAGCGAGACCCGAACCTCACCGGGGATGAGACCTACGAACGGGCGCGTCGAATCGTGTCGGCACAGATGCAGATCATCACCTACGAGGAGTTCCTTCCCGCGCTGCTCGGTCCGAACGCGTTGTCCCCCTACCGCGGCTACGACGATCGTGTCGATGCGCGCATCAGCAACCTGTTCTCTACGGCCGTCTATCGTTTCGGGCACAGCGCCCTCAGCCCGACCCTTCTGCGCCTCGACGGCGATGGAAACGAGATCAGTGCTGGACACCTTCCACTTCGGGATGCCTTCTTCGCTCCGGCGCGGGTCGTCGACGAGGGTGGTATCGAGCCTCTCTTGAGAGGGCTCGCAGCCCAAGCGTGTCAACGTGTCGACGTTCAAGTCGTCGATGACGTGCGCAACTTCTTGTTCGGTCCGCCCGGCTCGGGGGGGTTCGATCTTCCATCACTCAACATTCAGCGGGGTCGAGACCACGGTCTCCCTGGGTACAACACCGCTCGCGTCGCGATGGGGCTCGAACCACGCGATTCATTCACGGAGGTGACGAGCGATCCGGAGGTCCGCCAGCGCTTGTCCTCGCTCTACTCGAGTCCCGACGACATGGACGTCTGGGTGGGGGGCCTGGCGGAAGACCCGGTCAACGGGGGTCACGTCGGCGAGCTGGTCTTCACCGTGGTGAAACGCCAGTTCGAGCGCCTTCGCGACGGAGACCGCTTCTGGCACGAGAACCTGCCGCGAGACGTGCGAGACGAAGTCGACGGCACACGTCTTTCCGACGTCATCCGCAGAAACACCACGATCAACCGCGAAATCCAAGACGACGTGTTTCGCGTCCAGTAGTCCGAGAAACCCCAGGAGACCATCATGAAGACCAAGACCAAAGTCGCCGTCGCCCTCGCTGCGGGCGTTCTGTCACTCAATTTTTTCGTTCGCGCCGAACCACCGGGAGATTCGGGAAGAGAGCGTCGCGGCCCTCCCCCAGAGGCGTTTGAAGCCTGCGAGGGTGCTACGGACGGAGATGTGTGCGCCGTCGAGACGCCCCACGGAACGCTCGATGGTGTGTGTCGTGAGACGACGCGTCACGAGGAGCTCGTGTGCGTTCCGAACGATCACCGTCCCCCACGCGAGGACGACCGACCTCGGGACTGAGGACGGCCTGCGCCCTCAGCCGAGGTCGTAGCGCTTGAGCTTGTCGTAGAGGGTCCGCTCGCCGATACCGAGGGCTGCGGCGGCCTTCTTTCGATTGCCGCCTACGGACGACAGCGCGATCTCGATCGTCCTCTTCTCGACCGCCTCGAGCGTCTCTATCGTTCCTGTCGCGGGGCGCTCCGAAGTCGACGCATCGTCCAACCAGAGATGTGAGCTGTCGATTGCGTTTCCTTCCGCGAGGATCGCGGCGCGTTCGAGGGCGTTCCGCAGTTGACGCACGTTGCCAGGCCATGCGGCGTGCTCGAATCTGGTGGCGACCGTGTCGTCAACCACGAGATTGGCTCGCCCGAGTTCCTCGCCGATTCGAACGAGGAGGTGCTCCGATAGAGCACGAATGTCGCCCCGCCGTTCACGTAGGGGAGGGAGTCGAATCGGAAACACCGCCAATCGATGATACAGATCCTCGCGGAACGTCCCGTCCCGCATCATCACTTCCAGATCCCGATTCGTCGCCGCGACCCAGCGAGTGTTCACCTGGAGGGTCCTCGTTCCACCGACCCGCTCGAACGTGTGCTCCTCCAAGGTCCGCAGAAGCTTCGCTTGCAATGACGGTTTGAGCTCCCCAACCTCGTCGAGGAAGAAGGTTCCCCCGTGGGCAAGCTCGAGCCGGCCCCGCCGCATCGCGTGCGCACCCGTAAAGGCTCCCTTCTCGTGACCGAACAGCTCGCTTTCGAGAAGGTTTTCCGACAAGGCGGCGCAATTGACCGCCACGAACGGACCGTCGGCTCGCGGGCTTCCTTCGTGCACGGCGCGGGCCGCGACCTCCTTCCCGGTTCCGCTCTCGCCGATCAGCAGAACCGTCGCGGAGGTTTTCGCGACCCGGGCGATGGCGTCGACGACCGGCACCATTGCGGGATCCCCATAACTAAGCGGGGCAGAGTCAGGCCGCGCTCGCCTCGCGCCCTCAGCCCGGACCCTCAGATGTCGACGTTCGACCGCCCGTGCGATCACCAATCGAAGCTGCTCGGGGCTACCGATCGGCTTTTCGATGAAATCGTACGCACCCTTTCGCATGGCTTCCACCGCGGTGCTCACCGAGCCATGCGCGGTCAACACGACGACTTCGGTCTCGGGTTGGCTTTGACGGATTCGACTCAGCAGAGCCATTCCATCGAGCCCTGGCATCTGCAGATCCGTCAGAATGACGTCGAAACCGTGCCGCCCGACGAGCGACCACGCGATCTCCCCATCAGCAGCCGCTTCGACGTCGTGCCCGTCGCGTTCCAGTGCTTCGACGAGATAGCTTCGAACCCCCTCTTCATCATCGACCACGAGGACCCGAGCCATCAAGAGACCCCGATCCTACGAGGAAGAATGATGGTGAAAGTCGCACCCCCTTCCGCGCGGTTCTTGGCGTCGATCCGTCCGTGGTGGGCCTCGACGATTCGCTTTGCGATGGGCAGCCCAAGCCCGGTGCCACGTACGCGAGTCGTATGAAAAGGCTGAAACATCTGTTCCTCCGCACCGGTCGGAATTCCGGGGCCGTGGTCAGACACGTGTACTGCCACGGAGTCAGTCCGCGGTTCGAGCGTGACTTCCGCGTTCGCTGTGCTCGCCTGCGATGCGTTGGCAAGCACGTTGATCAGGGCCTGCCGCATTCGTGATGGATCCACGTTCGCGATTGTCGACCCGCTGTGCACGGTGAGCTCGAAGCGTTCACGGTCCACCGCGTCGATCGCGCTTTTCAGCATCTCGCTCAGGTCGATGCGTTCGTAGTGGAGTTCGCCCGAGCGTACGAACTCCAGCAAATTCGAGGTGAGTTCCTCCAGGCGAATCGCCTCGTCGACGACTCTGTCCGCGTTCCCCCGTCCTTGCTGTCCCTCTGGTAGTGACTCGGCGAGGAGTTGCGCGTGACCCTTCAGGGACGCCAGCGGGTTGCGAATCTCGTGTCCGAGTACCGCGCTCATTTCACCGAGCGCGGCGAGGTGCCGATCGCGCTCGGCACGACGCGTGGCTGCTTCTCGTTCCCGAATCGCACGGCGCAGTGCAAACCCAAGCACCAAGAAGAGAAGCGCAGTCGCGGTTGCGGCGGCCATCGTTCGTATGGCGTCGGCCCGTAACGCCGCTCCCAATCGTGGTTCGAGTTCCACGGTCAGCTTGACGGGCGGACGTCGAGGGCCGGGGCCCGCGAGATCGTGAGGCGGGCGGTCGTGGCCCGGTGGTGGCCTCCCGGCATCGTCGGTGTTGGCCCCCTTAGATCGTGCCCGGGGTCCCGGTGGTTTGCCGGGGGGCGCAAGGCTGCTGGACGCTCGCACTCGACCGCGACCCTGCCGGAGGGTCTTCGGCGGCTTCGGGTCTCGAAGCACACCCTGACCTGCAGATAGCTCGTCGAGGGGGTGCGCGATCGCGACATAGACGAGCCCGCGTTCCCGGGACTCCTCCAGAAAGCTCTCGAGATCGGCCTGCACGGGCTTTCGGTCGAGGCGCCGGAGGAACGAGCTCAACGATTCGAGAGCCGCTTCGGCTTCGCCGCGGTCCACGGCATCGGCCGCCCGTTCGACTCCAATCCATGCGAGGAGCTGGCTTGCGGCGAGCGCCAGGACGACCAACACCATGAGGGTCGGGACGATGCGCGCGAAGCTATCTGAGCGGGAAATGTCCACGTACCGAGTTTAGCGCGTTCGGGCACGACAAGGCGATTGCGAAACACGATGGTCCCCGTAGACTTTGCCGCATGGGCGAGCCGCACATCCATACGATGCGCATCCGATTTCGCGACACAGACGCCCAGGGGCACGTCTACTTCGCGAACTACCTGGTATTCTGCGACGAGGCCTGGGGGGCCTACACGCGCCACATTGGGATGCCGTACCAGGATCTCGTCAAGCTCGGCATCGATACTTTCTATGTGAGCGCGCAGTGCGAGTACCTGGGCAGTGCCGTGTATGAAGACGAGATCCACATCGAAACCCACGTCACACGGATCGGGACCTCCAGCGTGACCCTGTCGTTCGAGATACGGGATGACGCCCGCAAGACGCTGGCCAAGGCGACGGTCACGTGCGTGTGTGTGGATCCAGAAACCCGAAAGACGGCCCGCGTCCCGGACGAGCTCCGTGTGCTCATAGCCGAATTCGAGGGCACTCAGGTCAACGCGGCGTCATAGGTGCGGCTCACCGACGGCGCTCGGCCAAGAGATCAGCGGAAATGTCGTGGAGGGTACGGCACCCCGCGAGCGCCATGGCGAGATCGATCTCGTCACCTAGGAGTCGCAGAGCCAGCTCGACCCCGGCTGCTCCGCCAGCTGCCAGCCCCCAAAGCACGGGTCGCCCTACGAGTACGGCGCTCGCACCCAAGGCGATCGCTTTCAACACGTCGGTCCCACGACGAATTCCGCCGTCGAGCAGCAGGAGGGTCTCGCCGCCGACCTCCGCGG
This sequence comes from Polyangiales bacterium, assembly GCA_049670545.1. Lineage (GTDB taxonomy): Bacteria > Myxococcota_A > Polyangia > Polyangiales > Houyiibacteriaceae > SG8-38. Next base: position 11,756 of record JBATTM010000472.1, on the reverse strand, counting down.
CGATGTCGGGCAATGCTTCAATGGTGGCGACACTCGTGTCGAGTTGACGTCCGCCGTGGTTGGATACGACGAGTCCGTCCGCGCCGTGTTCTATCGCACGCCGAGCGTCGTCAGGTCGCACGACGCCTTTGACCAGCACTGGCATCGGCGAGATCGAGCGAAGCCATTCGAGATCACGCCAGTTCAACGAGGGATCGAGCAGGCGCGCAAAGTACGCGGCCAGGCCCGAGTCGCCATCGGCGGCGTCGACGCGCGCGTACCCGTCTGCGTGCATGTTTTCGATACCCATTCCCGGCGGAAGAGCGAAGCCCGTACGAATGTCACGCTCGCGCCGCCCCAATAGAGGTGCGTCGACGGTCAGCACCAATGCCTTGCAACCTGCGGCATGCACGCGTTGGACCAATGCCTCCGTCGCGCCGCGATCTCGGTATACATAGAGCTGAAACCAGATGTCACGCTCGGCCGCCGCGGTCACCGTTTCCACGCGTGTCGTGCTGAGCGTGCTCAAGATCATCGTGGTACCCATGGCGCCTGCACCCTTCGCGGTCGCGACCTCTCCTTCCGGGTGGGCCAGCTTGTGAAACGCGGTCGGCGCGATCAGCACAGGGAGATCGACCGCGCTCCCCAGGAGCTCCGTATCGAGTTCTCGCTCCGCCACGTCGACGAGCACGCGGTACCGGAGTGCGATCTCCTCGAACGCCTTCCGGTTGCGACGGAGAGTGATCTCGTCGTTGGCGCCACTCGAATAGTAGCTCCAGGCGGCTTCGGACAGGTTGTCCGCGGCGAGTTTCTCTAGCTCCATGAGATTGAGGGCGTCCACGCGCGCCGAGTCTAGTGCAATGCACGGAGGTCGACTACCGATCCCCCGGCGACCAGGTTTCGGGGTAGCATCCAGGCATGTCGCGCGTGGTCTCGATCGTCGTGGGTTCCCTTGCAGTGGTGCTCGCACTCCTTCTTGGTGTCGCCATCTTCATGCTGCACACGTATGAAGATCCCCCTGTCGACCCTGCATGGGCTATCGAGGGCACGGCCGACATTCCGCAGGGCGCCGTCACGGTCCGCTACTCCGGGACATCGACCTTGGTGTTCTCCGACGGTGAAACTACCTGGATGACGGACGGGTGGTTCTCGAGACCCGGGCCCCTCACCGTATTGTTTGGTGCGATCGAGCCCGACCCGAAAGCCATTGCACGCGGTCTCGCCCAGAACGAAGTGCAATCGCTTGCCGGTGTGTTCCCCGTGCACTCCCACTACGACCACGCGATGGACGCGCCGGAGGTGGCGAAGCGCACCGGCGCGCTTCTCCTCGGGTCAGAGTCGACCGCAAACATTGGTCGGGGTTGGGGACTCCCTGAAGAGCAGATTCGGGTGGTCGTCGACCGGGAGCCTATCCAACTCGGTGCCTTTGCGATCACGCCGATCGAGTCGAAGCATTTTCAGTTTCCCGACCCCGAGTTGGCCGCGCGTGCGCTGGGGGATCCCGAGATTCGAGAGCCTCTGGTGCCTCCGGTCGATACGTTCAGCTACAAGGTTGGCAAGGCGTACGTCTTGCATGTCTCGCACCCGAGGGGCACCTGGTTGATCCAAGGAAGTGCCGGGTTCGTGGAGGGCGCGCTCGAAGACTACGATGTCGATGTCGTGTTTCTTGGGGTAGGCGCGCTTGGGTCGCAGACGGTCGCGTATCGTGAAGACTTCTGGCGTGAAACCGTGGACCGAGTGTCACCCACCCGCGTGATCCCGATCCATTGGGATAGCCTGACGGGTCCGAACCAAGGTCCGTTCACCGGTCCAGTTCGGGGCGCCTCCCTACTCGCGGGCGGCACCGATGAAACACGGGATTTCTTGCTCGAGAAACAGGCCGCGAACCCCGCCATCGAGTTTCTCACCCTGCCTCGATACGTGCCCGTCGTGCTGTTCTGAGCGCCAAAGCTACGGGCGTTGGAAAACCAGGTAGTAGTTCTCTTCGAGTAGGTCGACTTCACGATCCAGCACGAAGCCCGCTTGCCGAACTTCGTCGATGACGGTTTCCTTGTTGGCGCGGACGTGCCGCAGGACCGCGGGCCTCGTGACGCCTTCCACCCGCTCGAAGTCGATGAGCACCAATGTGGCGCCGGGCTTCAGGGCGTCGCGCAGCGAGCGCATGTAGGTCTGCGGAAACTCGATGTGATGGTACGTGTTGCACATGAAGGCCACGTCGACGGAAGCCTCCGGGAGCGTGGTGGACTTCTCGGTTCCTTCGACGACGATCACTTGCTGGAGGTTCGCCTCTTCCGCACGCTCTCGGACCCGAGCGAGGAACGCGGGCACGATGTCGACTGCCAAGACCTTGCCGTCAGAACCGACGCGGGTGGCGATCGGCAACGTGAACAGGCCGGTGCCAGCGCCAATGTCAGCCACGATCATTCCGGCGGACAGCTTGATCTGGTCCACGATCGCTTCCTGTTGTTCGACGACCTCTCGACTCTCTGCCTCGAGAATCCCCGTGTACCGTACGAGGGCGTCGTCGCGAAAGTAGGGCGAGTTGATTCGCGGGCGAACACTCGGCTCGTCCGGCAGGGCCGGAGTTGGCACGACCGTGATGGGTTCGACCACTGCTGGCGCGGCCGAGGGTGTCGTGCCGCCCCTCGTGCACGCGGTGGCCGCGATGACCAATCCAGCGGCCAAGACTCCGATCGGCGGGAAGTACACGAGACCAAGTGTACGTCACCCCACAGTTCGGTCACCCAGTGACCGGTCGAACGCGTAGAAAGCCGTGAGTTCCGTATCCTGAGGGTGACTCGCCTTCCCAAGCCGACGCTTTTCGATATACATTTCTACTTCCGTTGCCCGCGGAGCCGTGTCGATGAACTCCCAAGCCCGTTCCATGTTGTGGTCGCCCAGGCTGACGCTCTTGTTGATAGGAGCGATCTCCGCCTGCGATCCCATCCCGTTGGATGGCCCGCCCGACCCGTATCGCACGATCGACGGCACAGGGAACAACCCGAACACACCAGAGCTTGGCGCCGCGCACACCAACTTGGTGCGCCTCATGCCCCAAGCGTACGGCGACTCCATGAGCACGCTGGCCGGCCAATCGCTCCCATCACCGCGGGAGATCAGCAATGCGCTCTGCGCTGACCTGCGCGATGACACCAACACACGAGGTGCCAGCGACTTCCTTTGGCAATGGGGGCAGTTTCTCGACCATGACATCGATCTGACCGAGTCTCACGACCCAGTCGAACCGATGCCGATCGCCGTACCGACGGGCGACCCTGCCTTCGATCCCGCATCCACCGGCGAGGCGACGATCGATTTCTCGAGATCCTTGTACGACCCGAGCACGGGGACGAGCCGAGATGCGCCGCGCGAGCAGATCAACGAGATCACGCACTTTATCGACGCGTCGAACGTGTACGGCTCGGACGAGGTCCGTGCCGCTGCACTCCGCATTAACGACGGCACAGGCCGTCTGCGAACGAGCGACGGGAATCTCCTCCCTTTCAACACCGAGGGCCTCCCGAATGCTGGGGGCACCGGGGAGGACCTCTTCCTCGCCGGGGACGTTCGAGCGAACGAACAAGTTGGTCTCGCCGCGATGCACACCCTCTTCGTTCGCGAGCATAACCGTGTCGCAGCAGAGATCGCGAACGGGTTCCCGAGGTTCACCGGAGACCAAATCTACGAAGAAGCCCGTCGCTACGTCGGGGCCTTGATGCAGGCGATCACCTACAACGAGTTCTTGCCTGCGCTTCTCGGACCTGACGCCTTGAGTCCATACGACGGATACCAAGTCGACGCCGATCCTTCCATCGCGAACGAGTTTTCGACGGCGATCTATCGTTTCGGGCACAGTGCCCTCAGCTCGACGCTACTGCGACTCGATGCCTCTGGTCAGCCGATTCTGCAGGGAAACCTCCCACTTCGTGACGCCTTTTTTCGTCCAGATCGACTCATTGCAGAGGGCGGAGTGGAACCGTTGCTTCGAGGTCTGGCAAGCCAAGCGTGTTCGTCGATCGATACGGAAGTCGTCGATGACGTGCGCAACTTCTTGTTCGGCCCGCCTGGCGCAGGGGGGTTCGATCTCGCAGCCCTCAACCTCCAGCGAGGGCGCGACCACGGCCTCCCCAGCTACAACGACGCACGACGCGCGATGGGGTTGGCGCCTCTCCAGAGTCTCGACGAGGTAAGTCAAGATTCGACGACTCGCGAACGATTGAGCTCGGTCTACGAGAGCGTCGACGACATCGATCTCTGGGTTGGCGCATTGGCTGAGGGCCCGGTCAACGGCGGTCACCTGGGCGAACTCAGTTTCCTCGTCACCAAGCATCAGTTTGAAGCACTTCGCGACGGGGATCGGTACTGGTACCAGAGTCGATTCTCAGTCCGCGAAATCGAAGAGATCGACGACACCACACTGGCCGACGTCATCCGTCGCAACACCGATATCGGTGATGAGCTCAGCGACGACGTCTTCCACGTCGAGTGATCATTGCGGTCGTGTTTCTCTGCCGTTTCGCGCCGGAAATTTCGTCGTAAGGGTCACCAAGAATCCTTTCCCGAGCCGCCCAACGGGGTACGCTGCCCTCCACGGTGAAAAACGTCATTCACTTTCCTCCTCGTGCGCGGGTCGCGCCCCCGATGGCCGTGGACGCGATGAAATATCGGACCATTCACGGCTATCGGCGCGCCTTTCTTCACACGGGTACGGGGCCCGCCGTGCTTCTGATCCACGGCATCGGGGATAGCGCGGATAGTTGGCGCGACGTGATCCCCGCACTCGCGCGTGATCACGCCGTGATAGCGCCGGACCTCCTCGGCCACGGCGACTCAGACAAGCCGCGAGCCGACTACTCCCTCGCAGCGTACGCCAACGCGATGCGCGATCTGCTGAACGTCGTCGACGTCCCGCGTGTCACGGTGGTTGGCCACTCGCTCGGCGGCGGCGTCGCGATGCAGTTCGCATACCAGTTTCCGGAGCTGTGCGAGCGCCTGGTACTCGTCAGCACAGGCGGCGTCAGCCACGAGGTCAACCCGGTACTTCGGCTTACGTCTGCGCCGAACGCGGACTTTTTTCTTCCGATGCTTGGCGCTCCGGGCGCGAGGCTGCTTGGCCGATTCGCGTTTCGCGTGCTCGAGATGCTGCGTACGAACATCGGGCAGGATGCTGTTCCGCTGCTCCGCGTGTTCGAGTCGCTTCCAGACGCGTCCGCACGCAGAGCGTTTGTGCGGACGCTCCGTGCGGTGGTCGATTGGCGCGGACAAGCGATCACCATGCTCGATCGGTGCTACCTCACCGGTGACATCCCGACCCTGCTCGTATGGGGAGCGCGGGATGGTGTGATTCCGGTCGCCCACGCCCACCGACTGCACGCGGCGATGCCCGCGAGCCGCCTCGAGGTGTTCGCCGACGCTGGGCATTTCCCGCACCGGAACGACCCCGACCACTTCGTCGGCGTGTTTCGCGATTTCTATGGTGCGACCCATGCCTACCGGCATTGCGCCGACCAGTGGCGAAAGCGCCTCCGCCAGGGGCCGCACGTCTCGCGCTCGAAAGCCCGCATCGTCTCGCACGCCTAGACTATTGCTGTTGCTGTTGCGGGTCGGTGTCGTCGTCATCGAGCCGGTCGACGCGAACCGTCACGTCCAAACGTTCTCCGGCGCCACCCGAGTACAAGGTGCCCGCGGTCGGCGTCGCGTCGCGGTAGTTTCTTCCCGAGGCGACGCGAATGTGGTCGAGGTCGACGAGGCAACCGTTCGTTGGGTCGAGCCCGCGCCAGCCAACCTCAGGAAGATACACTTCTGCCCAAGCGTGTGATGCTTCCGACTGCATCTGGTTCTCGTACCCCGCTCCCGTATAGATGTATCCAACCCGGTACCGGGCGGGAACTCCGAGGAGCCGCGCAAGGCAGATGAACAGGTTGGCGAAGTCTTGGCAGACGCCGCGTCGCTCCGTGTACACGTCGAACGGGGACGTCTCGAGGGTCGTGGCGCCGGGGATGTAGCGAAAGTCGCGGTGGAGCGTTCCGTTCATGTCCACGAGCGTCTCGAGCAGGTCGAACTGTCGTCGCGCCGCGAAACTCATCGCGAACGAGGAGAGCTCTCGGAGCTCGGTTTCGGGCAACTCCGGTGGCAACAAGAAGGGATTCATCATCTGTCGTTGCCATGGCATCCACACGAGCGGAATTCTCGTGCTTCGGAGGTTCGACTGGGTGTCGAGGTGATAAGTCGTCACCTTGGCCTGCGATCGCACCCAGAGCTCGCGATACGGTTGCGTGATCTGGAAGCTCAAGACGTGGTTCCCAAACACATCCTCGTACGAAAAAGCTTGTCCGGGGGGCGACACTTCGAGCTTGTACTCCTGCACGTCTTGCCCGAGGTCGCGCACCGGCTGAAGGCGGACCGTATGACTCGAGGTCTCGACTGGGGTGTCGTATCGGTAGAGGGTTTCGTGCGTGACGACGTACGTGCGAGATCTTCCGGACGTGGCGTTGAGGGGAGGGAGCGTGGGTGCGGGCATCGGTTTGACCGCCGGCCGCGCGACCGACGTACTCGCAAGCTCTGGTGTTGGCGCGCTCGTCTGACTCCACGACGAACGCGCGGGTCGGGCTGACTCGGCAACGTCTGCCGTTGCCGGGATGTCTCCGATATCGAGCTGCTGTCCGCCGTTGAATACGCGCATCTCGCCAGGCTTGAAACGAATCCAGCCTTCGTCCGACAGGGCGCGGGTCGAAACGATCGCCAGGCTCCTGTTCTCGTCCACCGCATTGGTCGCGTCGAGCTGGATCAGGTCGCTCTCCAGCTTGATGTCGCTTGGTGGTGGAAGTCTCCGCAGATGGTGTAGCTCGTTGAATTCGCTCTGGTCGTGATACGCGAGGAGGTGCCGGCCGTCACTCCACACGATGTTGAGTGTTCCGAGGGTGTTGAGGTGACGAAGCCATCCAACTACCGTGGCCCAACCGATCTCGGCAAGGCTTCTCGCGCCGTTGGCGCGCACTTGTCCCATGAGCCAACAGAGCATGTGCTCGGAATCGGTGTGCCCGACAGGTTCGAAGCCCAGTCGGGAGTCGAGCGGCAAGGTCAGGTTCAGGTTGCGTCCGAGGTCACCGTTGTGTGCGAAGATCCAATCGCGCCCTGCGTGACTTCGAACGAAGGGGTGGGTGTCGCTGAACGAGCGCCCCCGATGCGTTCCGCTGTGACATACGAAGATGCTCGAGCGAAATCGGTCCCACCGTTGCACGGCGGTTGCAACCGCCGTGTCGTACTCGACGTGCGGGTCCTTCAGTACCGACGCGCCGACTCCGTCCCGCGGGTACCACGCGAAGCCCCAGCCGTCGGGTCGGTTGCCCTTCTTGAAACGGACGTGTGGGGACGCGCAACTGTCGTAACAGATCGCGAGAAGATCACTGTTGAGCAGCTCCACCGTTTCCCTCCGCTATGGAAATCTGAGTCTGCAAGTCCGTGTGCTGGAAGAACTCTTGCTCGACCGCCGCGCACATGTCGCTGACCGAATCGACGAGATACGTGAGTTCGTCGTGAAGCTCCGCACCGACGATAGGCTGCCCCTCGCGCAGCGACACGTGGCTCAGTAGCGCCTCGAGGAGCGCGGTCGATACCGTGCCGATACGGTTCGAACCGTAGCCTCGGACCTGAACGAGGGAATGTCTCGCCGCGCGCAGGCAGTGCGACACCGATCGGGGAAGGTCCGGCTCGAAGAGTAGAAAATTCACGACGTCGCGCGCCGCTGGGGTCCCAAATGACCGCTTCTGAAAAGGTTCGGTGGCGGAGCAACACGCGAGCAGCGCGCTCCACTGCGCCAAGCGGATGGGATCGTCCATCGCGCGCTCGTCGGGGAACGTGTGATAGTGCACGTCCATGAGGCGTCCCGTCTGTCCGGCGCGTTCTAGGTAGCGCCCGAGGCGCATGAAGGCGAGCGGCTCTCCATTGAGCATGGTCTCGTCGGCTTGCCCGTGAAAGAGCTCCCCCATCTCCCGAATGTGCTGGTAGAAGTGATCGCGGTCGGAGCGGTACAATCGACGCCCAGGACCGCCCTGCAGCCAATGCCACAGCGCGTTGACGGTCTCCCACATCTCCGAGCTCACGACCTCCCGAGCGGTTCTCGCGTTCTCTCGAGCGCCGCGCACGGATTCCACGATCGAGGTCGTGTTGCGGGAGTCCCACGTGAGGTACTCTTGCACCGTTTCACCGTTCTCGTCCTCTCCGAAGAACCGTGTGTACGCGTCTTGCTCGCCAGCCACGATGACCAACGGGTGCCATCGCTGAAGTTGGGGCAAATCGACCCCGGGCACGAAGGCCCGGTTCACGCGCAGGAGTCGCGCCATGCTGCCAGCGCGTTCCATGTAGCGGTTGAGCCAGAAGCAGTTGCCGGCGACGCGCGAGATCATGATGTCTGGGGCTCCAGCACCCAGGTGTCTTTGGAGCCACCCCCTTGGCTCGAATTGACCACGTAGGACCCGGCCCTCAGTGCGACCCGCGTCAAGCCACCGGGCATCACCCACGTGTCGTCTCCCGTCACCGCGAACGGGCGCAGGTCGACGCGACGAGGTCCCGCCTCCCCATCAACCCAAGTCGGACATGTCGACAGCTCGATCACCGGCTGCGCGATGTAGTCCTCAGGCTCAGCCAGGAGCTTGGTCTTGAACTCCTCGATCTCCGTTTTCGTCGCCGTGGGCCCGAAAAGCATGCCGTACCCGCCACAGCCGTCCACGGCTTTCACCACCATGTTCGCGAGGTTGGCGCTCACGTGGTCGCGCTCGGAAGCTCGCGCACATACGAAGGTATCCACCTGGCCGAGGATGGGTTCCTCGTCGAGATAGAACCGAATCATCTCGGGCACGAAAGGGTAGATCGCTTTGTTGTCCGCGACCCCATTGCCGGGCGCGTTGGCGATACTGACGTTTCCAGCAGCGTAGGCATCCATCAGACCGGGGACGCCAAGGGCGCTGTCCTCCCGAAAGAAGAGCGGGTCGAGAAAATCGTCATCGATGCGTCGATAGATCACATCGACGAGCTCTGGCCCGGACGTGGTCTTGACGTAGACGCGTTGGTCGTGGACGAACAGATCCCCGCCTTCGACGAGATCGCATCCCATCTGGCGCGCCAGAAAGCTGTGCTCGAAGTATGCCGAGTTATAGGAGCCCGGCGTGAGCACGACGATCCGGCTTTCCTGTGCAGGGCGAGCCGATGTGGCGAGGAGCGCAGACTGGAGCTTCTTCGGGTAACTCTCGACGGGGCGGACGCGGCTTCGTCGAAACACGTCGGGAAACACCCGCTTGATCACGATGCGATTCTCGAGGACGTAGCTCACGCCGGACGGCGTCCGCACGTTGTCTTCGAGGACGAGAAAGTCTCCTTGTGCACCTCGAATCAAATCGATGCCCGCGATGTGAACGAAAACGCCTTTCGGTGGGCGAATACCGCGAAGCTTCGGGAGGTAGCCGGCACTCCCGAGCACGAACGATTCCGGGATGATCTCTTCTTTGAGAATTCGTTGGTCGCCGTACACGTCGCACAGGAACGCGTTGAGGGCAGCGATGCGCTGCTTGAGCCCCTGTTCGATCGCGACCCAGTTTTTTGCGGGGATGACCCGAGGAATCAAGTCGAACGGGAAGATCTTCTCTTGCCCCTCGGAGTTGGAGTACACGGAGAATGTCACGCCACCACGAAACAGAGCACCCTCCGCGAGCTTCTGCCTCGTCATGAACTCGAGCCGGCCGAGTTGATCGAGGGCCGAGATGAGCTCGGCCATTTCCTCGCGTGGTCTACCGTCCGGCGCGAAAAGCTCGTCGTAGGTCTTGGGGAGAGGGGTGTATCCTTCGAGCAGCAAGGTATCCCCGGCGAGTCCCACGGCCTGCTCAACATCCGAAGGCATGAAGTGGCTATCATGCGATCGGGAAACCAGCCGAACCAGTGAAACATCTGCGTGGCGACACTTCTTACCGCCCGGAAACACAACCGAAACGCGTGATGTCACTTGGGGCGTGCGCCGGGATGCCCCTTGCCGGATCGCGACGCGTGCGTCATGCCCAGGACACTCGCCGATGTCATTCTGTCGAACCCTTCCCATAGCGCTTGGGCTGCTCGTCTCGTCGACTGCCTGCGGCGGCTCCTCGCCGTCGGTGCCAAGCGATCCCCCAGACGAACTCGGGCCCTTTGGAGTCGGATACGTGGCCTTCGAGGCGGTGGATGCGGATCGTGGCCGGCGTGGTCTGCCGATCGACCTTTGGTACCCGGTGGATCCGGAAGACGCGGAAGCTGTCCAAGACGAGCCGCGTACGGCGTATCCCCTCCTTGGGCCTGCCATCGCGCTCGAGTCCGAAATCGCCGTGGATGATCCGCCGGTGTCCGCCCGCGCCGAGCAAAAGCTGTTGGTGTTTTCGCACGGCTACGGCGGCATCAGCAAACAGTCGATCGGTCTCATGGAGGCCTTGGCCAGCCACGGGTTCGTCGTCGCTGCGCCGGAGCATACGGGGAACTCCCAGTTCTCCAACGGGGACTCCTTCGACGAAGCAGCCGCGAATCGGGTCCCCGACGTGTCGTTTGTCATCGATACGATGATGGCGCGGAGCGCCGACCCCGAAGATTCATTCTTCGGTCGCCTCGACCCGACGCAGGTGGGCGTCATCGGTCACTCGTTCGGGGGCATGACCGCGATCGGCTCGGTCGCCGGATGGGCCGGTGCCGCGGGGGATCCACGGGTCGCCGCGATCGTCCCGATTTCCGCGGTCATCGATGGAGACATGCAGAGCGACTCCCGAACGGGTCCAAATGCCGGGTTCACCGCTGCAGCGCTTGCCCGCATCGACGTTCCGGTGCTCTTGGTCGGTGGCACCGAGGACATCAACGTACCCGTTGGCAACAACGCGATCGCATTCGCCCAGATTCTCAATTCCCCTCGAGTGATTCAACTCGATATCGCAGGGGCCACCCACACGCACTTTGCCAACGTGTGCGACCTCGCAGAACTCCTCATCGGAATCGGCTTCGAACAAGCGCAGTGGCCGACACTCGGCGCCGAGGGCTTGATCGAGCCTTACGAGACGACGTGCACTCCCGACGCTTTTCCCATCGAGGAAGCCACGCGCCTCCAAGGTCTCTATTCAGTCGCGTTCTTTAGGCGATACCTGCTTGGAGAGACGGGCTATGACCGATACCTCAGCACCGAGTTCGCCGAGAGCGAGTCAGCGGCTACGGTTTTCGTGAAGTGATCGCAATGACACGCTAGTCGGCGGTGCCACGATAGATGACACCCACGTACGGCGTGACCCACCATTGCGTCGAGTCGAAGAAGTCACCTGCGCCACTCATCGACAGTTTCGTCCCCACGTCGACGAAGATACGCTCCGCGACCCTGATCCCCATCCCGATCTTGGCGGTGAACCCCGGAGTGAAGCTGAATCTCGAGCGGCCAAAACAGTACCAGAACTCGCATGCAAGGTCCGTGGCCCGGTACCGAAACCAGTTCGCGTCGAATGCGCCGCTCAGGTACGGGAGCACCGCCTTGGCAACCGGGACTTGAAATCGTATTTCGGGCGAGATGTAGAGCCGGGCCAACGGGCTGCGCCCGAACTCATCCCCACCTTCGAGGGCGTTCAGATTGATGGCGTTCCAGCTCGCCCCGAAACCTGTCGCGAATACCATCCATCCGATATCGAGGCCGACCCATCCGAACATGTCGCCGCCTGGGCGCACGACATCGGAGTCGGTGTCGAGGACGATCGGCACCCCAGCGGTCAAGCCCGTGATCACCCGAAGCT
>JBATTM010000471.1:0-1541 GCA_049670545.1 Polyangiales bacterium | reverse complement strand
GACCACCACGATCGCCCAAAGCGCACGACGCCCCTCGGACGCGACCCGGTCTTCCACCTCGCGAATGACCTCGGAGAGGCTCTCCAGCTCCTCATAGAGGCGCTTCGCGACCTTCGAGCCCATGTCATCGACCTGCTCTTCAAGACCGCGCTTGAGCTCGAGCACGAGATCCCGCTTCACGTGGTCGGCCAACACCTCGACGGTTCGCCCAAGCACGCAGTTGTGAAGAAACACCAACGCGAAGATGGGATCGTCGGCTGGAATCACGTAGCCGCAATCCTTAGCGATCGCGGCGATTAGCTCCTTCTTGTCCTGTTCAGTCAGCAGCGGTTGCATTGTCGTACGCGCGGAAGGCATCGGCGATCTCCTCAAAGAGCTGTCTTCGGACTATCGTCAGGCGTTGCTTTTGCATCACCCGGAACTCGGCAGAGGCGATCGCCTCCTCAAAGGTCAGGAATTTCTGGAGCATTGCGCGGACGTTGTCCTCGAAGGGCTTGCCCCGCTCGGGCAGGCGAATCGGACCCACCAATCGGTCCCGATGAGGCTCGCTGAGGGTCTCGAGGACCTTTGTGTCCACGGGGCCGAAATGCTCGTTCTGCCAAACCACGATGGGACACCGCCCATCGACTTGTTCGAGAACGGCAGAAAGCCCCTGGAGCGTCGAGACACCGGACTGCCCTCCGGTGACCACGGTATGAATGACCGTGCGTCGGCCATGCTTCTCCAGCATGTCGACCGCGTCACTCTCAATCAGGTAGCGCGCCAGCGGGAGAAAGGCCGCTTGGCCATTGTCCATCAACACGATGGGCTCCTCGTCACCAAGCAGAATCTCGAGGACCTCGTCGAAGAGCCCACGATCGATTTGATCCTCCCGGTCGAGGAGATCGAGTCGTGTGGTCCGGAGTCCGTTGTATCGCGTGAGGGTTTCGTTCGCCGGGTCGCATTCAAACGCCAAAGGGCGAGGTCCGCGGGAACTCAAGTACTGAAGGAACCACGAACTCACGACCGACTTCCCGACACCCCCCTTCGACTGAAGCACGCAGTGAAATTCGGTCATGATTTCTTGCTCCTATTCGGACTGAAATCGTAGCGGTTTCGGTACTTCTCGATGTCGACCTCCGCGGCGGCCAGAGGTTCCTTCACGGCCTGTTTTTCCGACTCTTTTGATCGAGGCTCGGACGAATGCAGTCTCGCATCCCTGACGACCAGATCATGCTTGGCGCAGTACCTCCGGAAGATGCTGTAGGAACCGGGAAACGGCGGCTCGGCCTTCTTGTAGGCTAGCCAGACGCTCTTCATGGTGAAGCCGTTCTTCAACCATAGAGCGATCTGCTCCTTGCAACTCACGAAATACGCGTAGGGTTCGACGGGTATGTCGTGCACCCGAGGTTTGATTCTTGTGCGCTTCATCTCGTTCTCCTTGCTTCCACTCCGTTCTCGACAAGCGGAGAGCAAAGTTGCATTCGGTCGCCGAACAAGTGCGCTAAAATCTCGCCGCATCCCTCAGATGCGCCTCGGTGCACCCTCCCGCACCCTCAAGC
>JBATTM010000470.1:0-14144 GCA_049670545.1 Polyangiales bacterium | reverse complement strand
GTTCACGGTCACGCGCCTTGCGAGATCCGACGCCGACTTCGTGTGGGAGCAACAGCTCGACCTGCCCGCACTGGTGGACGTGGCCCGGGCCCTCGGTGCAGAAGGGATCGGACCGTCACCGAGCGCGATCGATGACGCGCTCGCACAAGATCCTCTCGGTCTCGGCGTGACGCTGGGCGAAGTCGTCGCGGGGCTCGACACGACGATCGGGGTCATCGCGACGATCGACGACGCGCGTATTCTTCGGATCCCTGGGGATTCGACCTGGTTCCCATTTACCGAGTTCCTCTTCCAAATTGACGGCATGGGCAAGGTTGCAGACGCATTGGCACGACGGGCCGCGTTCGACCCGTTCATCCAGGCCGAGGAGTCGGCACAGTGGCTGACGATTCGCCCCGCGATACGCCTTCCGCCCCCGTGGAACGCGTATCGCCCAGCGTTGTACAAAGACGTGGCGACAGGTCGCGTCTATTTGGTAAGCACGCCTGAGTACTTGGAGAAGTGCCTTGCCGACGGTACCAGCGTCGTCGAGTCCGACGACTATCGGCAGGCGTTCGACGGTCTTCCCCGTGTGGGAAACGGGATGATGTTCATGTCGCGTCAATTGACGCGCGAGCTCCACGGAATCCTCGACCGGCGAATCAACGAAGAGGGCGCGAGTGTCGGCACGGCAATCGCGCGTTTCGTGCTTCCAAGCGCCGGGTCGCCGGTGGGTTGGGCGGCGGTGAGTCGCAACGACGGATGGCTCTTCACGTCGAACTCGCCCTCATCGCACAAAGCGACGTTCGTGAGTCTTGGCTATGCCGCGCTCTTGCCCGCGATCCTCGTTCTCGGCGCATCCGGAAGCACACCGAGAGCTTCAACCCCGCCGGAACTTCCGTTCTGAGCGTGGAGAAAAGAAGAACGCCGAGCGAGGTGAAACTCGCCCGGCGTATCGCAAGCTAGATCTACGGTTACGGTCGCTGGTAGCGGCGATTCGCCCAAGACAATGAAAGCCACAGCAAGACAAAGACACTGGTGGGCGCGCTTTGCCGAGCTACCCCGACATCACAACCGCCCCCCCCTCGAACGGTAAGGTCACCAACGCCACCGAAAACTTCGATGGCGCCAAACTCGTGCAGACATGGAACGTGGAACTCTGCGCTCACGTGCAGACAATGACACATTTATAACGGATTTGTCCACTGCCACAGGATGAGCTGGGCGGGTTCCTGACCCCTAAAGCATTGATATGATATGCGTTCGAGCCTGCCAAGACGGGCAAAGCGCCACCGCGGGTTTGCCGATCAGTCGGGCGCCGGGAGCTCCGAGTGGCCCATGAGGAAGGTATCCACGGCCTTCGCGGCGCCGCGCCCCTCGGCGATGCCCCACACGATCAATGACTGGCCGCGTCGGCAATCGCCCGCGGTGAATACGCCATCGACGTTGGTCGCATACTCCCCGTACTCCGCCTTGAAGTTGCTCCTCGGGTCGCGCTCGAGGCCGAGGTGTTCCGCCAGTGTGTCTTCAGGGCCGACGAAACCCATCGCCAAGAAAACGAGGTCCGCTTCGAACGTCTGCTCGGAACCCGGTACCTCGGCCATCTGCCACTTTTCGGCCGAATCCTTTTTCCATTCGACGCGCACGGTCTCGACGCCAGCAAGGTTCCCCTGCCCATCGTCGAGGAACCGTTTGCTCAGCACGCAGTATTCGCGGGGGTCTTTGCCAAACTTGGCTTCGGACTCCTGGTGCCCGTAGTCGACGCGAAAAATGTGGGGCCATTGCGGCCATGGGTTGTCGGGCGCGCGATCCCCGGGAGGCCGAGGGAGGAGCTCGAAATTCACGAGCGACGTGCACCCGTGACGCATCGACGTGCCGATGCAGTCGGTTCCCGTATCGCCGCCCCCGATGACGATCACGCGCTTGCCTTGAGCACTGATATACGCGCCGTCTTCAAGCTTGCTATCGAGGAGGCTCTTGGTGTTCTTGAGAAGGAACTCCATCGCGAAGTGCACACCCGACAACTTCCGGCCAGGGATCGGCAAGTCACGCGGGCGTGTAGCGCCGGTCGCAACGACGACGGCGTCGTGATCGTCGCGAAGTTTACGCGCGTCCGTGTTGACTCCGACGTGTGCATTCGTCACGAACTCGATGCCCTCTGCCCGCATCAGGTCGAGGCGTCGCTCCACGATGCCTTTGTCGAGCTTCATGTTGGGAATCCCATACATCAGGAGGCCCCCGATGCGATCGTCGCGTTCGAAGACGGTGACCGAGTGGCCCGCGCGATTGAGCTGCTGTGCCGCCGTGAGCCCCGCCGGGCCACTCCCGATGACCGCAACCTTCTTCCCGGTGCGCTCTTCGGGCGGCTCAGGAAGGATCCAGCCCTCTTCGAACCCGCGGTCGACGATCGCCGCCTCGATATTCTTGATGGTGACGGCGGGCTCGTTGATGCCCAGGACGCATGCACCTTCGCATGGGGCAGGGCAGACGCGACCCGTGAACTCCGGGAAGTTGTTGGTCTTGTGCAAGCGATCGAGTGCCTCGCGCCACCGCCCGTGATAGACGAGGTCGTTCCATTCGGGAATGAGGTTGTCGATCGGACAACCTGTTGCGGATTGACAGAAGGGAACGCCGCAATCCATGCAACGCGCACCCTGAGTACGCAGGTGCTCCTCAGGAACATCAACCAGGAACTCGTTCCAGTCGTCGATTCGCTTCAGCGGATTGCTGTAAGGAACCGTCTCCCTAGGAAACTCTTTGAAACCCGTTGGCTTTCCCATGACTCTTACTCCGCCGCCGGACGGCTCTCGGGTTGGGGCGCCTCGGGACCGGGGACCCCGAGCGACAGGTCTCCAGTCTGTTGGATGACGCGCTTGTAGTCTGTGGGCATGACCTTGATGAACCTGCCGACCGTGCTTTCCCAATCATCGAGCAAGCGCTGCGCTGTCGCAGAGCCGGTGTATTCGAGGTGCTCCTCCACGAGGCCCCTGACCACCGCGATCTCCTCGGCGTACTGGAGCTTCTCGAGCTGTACCATCTCCTTGTTGCAGTGGGAGTCGAAGTCACCGTCGACGTCGAGCACGTAGGCGACGCCACCGCTCATCCCGGCGCCGAAGTTGCGCCCCGTGTCGCCGAGCACGACCACGCGACCGCCGGTCATGTACTCGCACGCGTGGTCGCCGACACCTTCGATGACGGTTGATGCCCCTGAGTTGCGTACGCAAAATCGTTCAGCAGCGCGGCCTCGGAAGAACGCTTCACCCTTGACTGCGCCGTACAACACGACGTTGCCGATAATCATGTTCTCAGCCGGAACGAACGTGGCCGCCTTCGACGGATAGACGATTAGCTTTCCTCCGGACAAGCCCTTCCCGACGTAGTCGTTCGCATCGCCTTCGAGCTCGAGCGTGACGCCCTTGGCAAGCCACGCACCGAAGCTCTGCCCGGCGGACCCCTCGAACTTGAAGTGGATGGTTTCGTCTGGAAGGAGTTCTTCGCCCCAGGCTTTGGCGATCTCGTGGCTGAGCATCGTTCCGACGGTACGGTTCGTGTTTCTGATCTTGAACTCGCCCCGCACCCTCTTGCCCTCGCGGATGGCGGGCTGGGCTTGTTCGATCAACTGGTTGTCCAGGGCCTTCTCGAGCCCATGTTCCTGCTTCTTGGTGCAGTACACCTCTGTATCGGGCGTCTTCTTCTGGGCGGGCGTGAGAATCGGCTTGAGATCGATGCCCTGGGCCTTCCAGTGCACGATCGCGTCGAGCATGTCGAGCTTGTCGACCCGGCCCACCATCTCGTTGAATGTGCGGAAGCCGAGGGACGCCATGATCTCACGGGCTTCCTCCGCAACCATGAAGAGATAGTTGATCACGTGCTCAGGCTTGCCTTTGAACTTCGCGCGGAGCGACGGATCCTGGGTCGCGATACCGACGGGGCAAGTGTTGAGGTGACACTTTCGCATCATGATGCAGCCGAGCGTGATGAGCGGTGCCGTGCTGAAGCCGATTTCCTCGGCTCCGAGCAGCGCACCAATGACGACGTCGCGGCCCGTCTTCATCTGGCCGTCCGTCTGCAAGACGACACGGCTTCGGAGGTCGTTCATGACGAGGGTTTGGTGGGTCTCTGAGATCCCGAGTTCCCAAGGAAGCCCAGCGTGCTTGATCGACGTCAGCGGTGAAGCGCCAGTACCGCCGTCATGGCCACTCACCAAGATGTGGTCGGCATGCGCTTTCGACACGCCGGCCGCGATGGTTCCCACGCCGACCTCGCTCACGAGTTTCACGCTAATTCGCGCCGATGGGTTGCTGTTCTTGAGATCGTGGATCAGCTGCGCCAAATCCTCGATCGAATAGATGTCGTGGTGAGGGGGCGGACTGATGAGGCCGACACCGGGGGTCGAATGACGCACCGATGCGATCTTCTCGTCTACCTTTCGCCCTGGCAGCTCACCACCTTCGCCGGGCTTGGCACCCTGCGCCATCTTGATCTGGATCTCGTCGCTGTTGGTCAGGTAATTGATCGTCACCCCGAAGCGGCCCGACGCCACCTGCTTGATCGCAGAACGCATCGGATTTCTCGACCCATCCGCAAGGGGCAGATAGCGCTCCGGGTCCTCGCCGCCCTCGCCGGTGTTCGACTTGCCGCCAAGCTCGTTCATCGCAATCGCGAGGGACGAGTGGGCCTCCATCGAAATCGAACCAAAGCTCATCGCGCCTGTCGCGAAACGCTTCACGATCTCCGACGCTGGCTCCACTTCATCGAGAGGAATGCTCTCGCTCTTCGTGAAGCGCATGAGACCACGGAGGGTGCAACGGTTGCGAGCATCGTCATTCGCATACGCGGCGAATTTCTTGTACGAACTGGCGTCGTTCGCGCGGGCAGCGACTTGCAGATTCGCGATCGTCTCTGGGTTCCACATGTGGCGTTCGCCGTTGGCGCGCCAATGAAACTGACCGTCGTTCGGAAGCACGGGCAACCGGAAGTCGTCGTCGACCGGGTACCCCCGCGCATGACGCTCGACGAGCTCTTCGGCGATGACGTTGAACCCAACGCCTTCGATACGGCTCGCGGTACCAGAAAAGCAAAGGTCGATCACCGATTTGTTGAGCCCGACGGCCTCGAAGATCTGTGCGCCTTTGTACGACTGCAGGGTCGAGATGCCCATCTTCGCGAACACCTTGAGCATGCCCTTGGCGACCGCTTTCCGGTACCCGGTCACGATACTGTCGTCGTCTGGGAAGACCGCCGTATCGAGATTGCCGATGCGTTGCTCTTGCCAAAGCGCTTCGAAGGCGAGGTACGGATTGATGGCGTCCGCGCCGTAGCCGACGAGACAGCAATGGTGGTGCACTTCACGCGCCTCTCCGGACTCGACCACAATCCCGACGCGGGTGCGCTTCTCGACGCTGACCAAGTGGTGATGGACCGCGCCGGTCGCGAGGAGCGAACTCACGGGGATTCGCTCTTGGCCTGAGGCGCGGTCGGTCAGCACGATGAGGCTGTACCCCTCGTCGACTGCCGCTTCCGCCGCCTCGCGGATCCGCCGCAGGGTGGGCTCCAAGCCGTCGGCCCCTTCGCTACGGGCCCATGTGATGTCGATGACCTTGCTGCGCCAGCCTCGCTGATCGATTGCCTTGAGGGCGCTCAACTCCTCGTTGGTGAGGATCGGATGGGGAACACGCAACCGGTGTGCATGCGCCGGCGTGGTATCGAGCAGGTTGGCTTCGGGGCCGATGTAACACTCGACCGCCATGATGACTTCTTCGCGGATCGAGTCGATCGGCGGGTTCGTCACCTGGGCGAAGAGCTGTTTGAAGTAGTCGTATGATAGTCGAGGCTGATCGCTCAAGACGGCGAGCGCAGAGTCATTGCCCATCGAACCGACGGGGTCGCGCTTCTGCTCGATCATCGGACGCAACATGAACTGCAGCGTCTCGGTCGTGTAGCCGTACGACTGCATTCTCGGAAGCAGCGTGTCGGGTTCGAAGCCGTGCGCATCTCCACTACACGGCAACTCCGTCAGCTTGAGGCGTTCTTGGTTGAGCCACTCGCCGTATGGGCGGCGCGACGCGATCTGGGTCTTGACTTCGTCGTCGGGAATCATTCGACCCTGGGCGAAGTCGATCAGGAACATGCGACCGGGCTTGAGGCGCCCTTTCTCTTTGACCATTTCAGGCGGCACCGGGAGCACCCCCACTTCCGACGCCATGATGACTTTGTCATCGTGGGTGAGGTAGTAGCGGCTTGGTCGCAGGCCGTTTCGGTCGAGCACCGCGCCGATGACGGTGCCGTCGGTGAACGCGATCGACGCAGGGCCATCCCACGGCTCCATCAGGCACGACTGATACTCGTAGAAGTCTCTCTTCACCTGAGGCATGTGCTCGTGCTTCTGCCACGCCTCGGGGATCATCATCACGGCGGCCTCGGGCATGGTTCGCCCGTTCATGTAGAGAAACTCGAGCACGTTATCGAGCGTGCCGGAGTCGGACATCAGCGGCTCGACCACGGGAAACAGCTTCGAAAGCTCGTCCCCGAACAGCTCGCTCTCGACCAACCCTTGGCGCGCCTGCATGGCGTTCTTGTTGCCGCGAAGCGTGTTGATCTCACCGTTGTGGCTCAGACACCGGAGAGGCTGCGCACGATCCCATGAAGGAAAGGTGTTGGTCGCAAATCGCGAGTGCACCATCGCGAGGTGGGTCTCGTAGTCAGGCTCTGTCAGGTCCGGGTAGAACGGCACGACCTGCTCGCAAGCAAGCATGCCCTTGTAGATGATCGTCTTACTCGACAATGAGCAGGCGTAGAGCATGAGCGCTTGTTCGAGATCGCGGCTTGCACGAAGCGGGCTCGCGGCACTCTTGCGAATCGTATAGAGCTGGCGCTCGAACGCGCCTTGATCGAGGCCGTCGGCGGCACCAATGAAAAGCTGCTCGATGCGGGGCATGCTGGCGAGGGCGGTGGGCCCGAGATCGGCGCCTTGCGCGTCAGTCGGTACGACCCGCCACCCGAGCAACCTCTGGCCCTGCGCCTCGATCGCACGCTCGAAGGCGGCCTTGCAGATCGCGTACTCGTCGTCCTTGGTGGGCAGGAAGATGTTCCCGACACCGTACTTCCCCGGCTCGGGCAGCTCGACACCGAGCGACTCTTTCGCCACGCGGGCAAAGAGCTTGTGGGGCACCGCAGTGAGAATCCCCGCTCCGTCGCCCGTATTCTTCTCGGACCCGCGCGCACCGCGATGGTCCATGTTGCAGAGGATGCGCCGCGCGTCTTCGACGATTTGATGAGACGGTTGCCCTTTGATCTGCGCCACGAAACCAACGCCACACGCGTCCTTCTCATACGCGGGATCGTAAAGCCCGTACTTGTCTGGGAATCCGTGATTCATCTGACCGTGATCTCTACATGCAACCGGAACTAACCCCCCCGAAAAGGGGACAGTCCCCTTTTATGAAGGGTTAAGGGGGTTGCCGGATTGGGGAGAGTCCCCTTTTCGGCGGGGGCGCTTGCGACGCCGAGGCTCGCTGGCTGGCTCGCCAGCGGGAAGAGCCACTTCGACTCTCTCTGTGTGGGTCGAAAGCACCACCATCGTCTCGGTGCCCGCAACCCCCTCCATGGAACGGATACGGCTGATGAGCCCCTCCAAGTCCTCGGTGTTCTTGGTCTTTACCTTGAGAAGGAGTGTGTGACCACCCGTGACGTGGTGGCACTCCAAGACGTGGGGGACCGACTCGACCCACCTCTCGAATGCGCTGAGATGGGAAGGGGTCGCAATCGAAACACCGATGAAGGCCGCGATGTCGAGGCCGACCTTTCGGGCGTCGAGTAGAGCAGGGTAGCCTCGAATGACTCCAGCACTCTCTAGCTTGCGCACACGTTCCATGACCGAGGGCGCACTGAGGCCGACGCTCACCCCGATTTCCTTGAGCGAGCGCTTGGAATCTCGCTGGAGCTCCTTGAGAAGCTGCCGATCGATTCCGTCCAGAACGTATGTTTCTCCTAAATTCATTAGGCTAGACCCTACAGAAGCCTAATAGATAGGGTGCATCGAGTTGGGTGTCAAACCGAGAATGTGTTTATGTCCAAACCGATTGGAAATTAAAGTCTAAATTGAATACTTTGATGACAGCGGCTGACCATCCAGTGGTTGCCGAACGGCCCCGGTCGATGATGAAGGAGTGGAGCGCAGAAACGATGGAGTCTGCAAGCCCGAGCGGCGCCCCGGAGTCGTCCCCCTTCTCGACGAGCCCACAACCGACTGCGCCAAAACGTATTGGTCGGTATCAGCTCTGCTTTGAACTCGCCTCAGGCGGCATGGCGAGCGTCTATCTCGCGCGAGCGGAAGGCGCCCCGGGATTCGAGAAATTGGTAGCGCTCAAGCGTATCCACCCTCACCTGTCCTCCGAGAACGACTACGTCGAGATGTTCCTCGATGAAGCGCGTATCGCTTCCCGCATTACGCACGCGAACGTGTGCAGCGTCTTCGATTTCGGCGAAACAGAGGGCGAGTACTTCATCGCGATGGAGTACCTGGTCGGCGAGCCCCTCTCGCGAGTGCATCGGAGGGTCGTGGCCAATGCAGACCAACGGAGTTCGAAGGATTTGCCCGCACGGATGGCGCGCGTGATCGCCAGTGCATGCGAGGGGCTGCATGCCGCACACGAACTCAAGGACGACCAGGGAGAGTCGCTGCGGGTCGTACATCGTGACGTCTCTGCGGAAAACCTCTTCGTCACCTACGACGGCGTCGTGCAGGTCGTCGACTTTGGGATCGCCCATGCGAGGCAACGCGTGCATCACACGTCCGCGGGCCAAGTCAAAGGCACCTTTCCCTATATGGCGCCGGAGCAAATGACCGCCGCCAAGGTCGACCGGAGGGTCGACGTCTGGGCGCTCGGCGCCGTCCTTTGGGAGCTTCTCACGCTGAGACGGTTGTTCCTGCGCGATACCGATGTGAACACGATGTACGCAGTCCTATCGGGAGAGATCCGCCCTCCGTCAGACTACCGGAAGGAAGTATCGCCGGAGCTCGATGCCATCGTGCTCAAGGCGCTGCAACGCAACCCGGATGAACGCTGGCAAACCGCCCGCGACATGGGCAAAGAACTCCGGCGCTATCTCGCGAAGCAAGAAGACCTGATGGGCCCGGCAGAACTCGCGGAGTGGATGCAAGAGCTCTTCCCCGATGGCGCGCAGCGCAAGCGCCGCCTCATGGAGATCGCGCGAACGAACCGCCAAGCGAAGCATCCTGTGTCGGTGAGAAGCACCGACACAGGCGAAGAGTCGTCGGTCCCAAAGACCCGCCGCAGGGCCAGGCCACGAGGGCCGTCGTTGTCAGCGAGCCTCGTCGCACTGGCACTCGGCGCCGCGGCCGTCACTTCAATCCTGGCACTCGACTGGCTTCGCTAGTCTATTCGCACTCGAGCAGCATCCGGGAACCGACCCGACTCGGTCATCAAGCCGAACGCGAAGTACGGCGGTCCGCCCGCGTGCACCAACCCGCGCATCCTTCCCAGGTGGTCGAGCAGCGGAGCGCCTGAGTTTCCAAGGCGCACCGGGCAGGACGACAGCACGCGCACACTCGATGGCGTGACTGGGGCCCACGGCGACGACTCCTCTCCCTGGTCAACCACGCAGCGTCGTGACCGAACCAGGTGCTCGTTGTCGTAGAAGCGGTCCGCCGTGACCGCGACCATCCGTACGACTTCGCCGGCGCTCAACTCGCCCCGCGCAAGCTGTAGGACCACACGGTTAGTCGCCTCACGGAGCTCGAGAACCGCGTAGTCCGGGTGCATCAAGCCCTGTCCGCCCGAAGATATCGATCGAATCTGCGAGCACGCGAGCCACTCCTCCTCCCGGCCGTCCACACCGGCGAACCCGAGCCAAACTCCGTCGCAATGGCGCCCGTGGGAAAGCTCCCAAGCTACGCAGTGACCTGCAGTGATCGCAGTCCTCGGGCCAATCAGGGCCGCTGTACACCGGGTAGGCGCATCCGGTGCTGAAAGTCCGACCAGGAGTGCGACCGACTCGGGACAATCTTCCACGTTTGGGCATGAGATCGCATACGATGGCGGCGCTTGTGCAGCATCGCCCGCACTCGTTGAAGAGGGCGGCTGACATCCCGTCCACACAACGAGGGCAGCGACCGCGGCACTTCGCACGAACCATGATCGGCATCCCACCCAATCAACCTACCAAGGTTCCGACCCCGCGCCAGATCTTGGTAGGGCCGCCTGTTTCTTGGCGGCGAAGTCGAAAACCGATAGACAAAATGGTCATGCCTCGCCCACCCTCGCTCGCGATTTGGTGTGCCCTGATGTTGACGCCAGTGTACGCAATGGCAGAGGCGCCGGTCATCGTCGTCGAGCAGGGAGACGCGCTGAGTCTGATTGCGGAGCGCCATGGCGTCTCGGTCGCGAATCTCAAGCGCTGGAACGAGTTGCGGAGCGACTTCATCCGAGTCGGACAGAAGCTTCGTATCGGCCCGAATGATGCCGCGTCGCACGACGATGAAATCGACTGGACGC
This sequence comes from Polyangiales bacterium, assembly GCA_049670545.1. GTDB lineage: Bacteria > Myxococcota_A > Polyangia > Polyangiales > Houyiibacteriaceae > SG8-38. The sequence continues at coordinate 3,648 of JBATTM010000470.1, read as the reverse complement.
CTCCGTTCGACTACGGAGACAAAGTCGACACGCCGGAGCCGCATTCGGCACCGATCGCGGCGCGCGAGACGTCCGTGGCCGTTGCATCCGCCCGGGACGCAGAGTCGCGAAAGAAGGGTCGCTCATACACGATCAAACGAGGCGATACCCTCACAGGGATCGCTTCGAAGAATGACACGACCATCGCCGAGCTTCTCAGCATCAATCCCGGCCTCGACCCAGATCGGATTCATCCAGGACAAACGATAGGTATCGGGCAGCCAACACCGGAAGTTCGACTCAAACTCGAGCGGGGCGATACGCTGCTTGCAGTGGCGACGCGCTACCACGTCAGCCCTCGAGACATCGGTCGTTGGAACCCTCATATCAATCAAGGGCGCGCGCTACCGGGTACGCCGATCCGCTTGTACACACGCGTGCCGGTGAGCGCTTCGGAAGCCGTAGGCCCGACGAACCACGGACGTCTGGTGAATGGTGTCGCGCTCCCTGCACACCGTGGATACGTGGTCCGGGCCAAGTCGCGCTCCTACGGAACCGAAGAGACGACACGATGGATCGTTGCGGCGTTCGAAGAAGTCGATCGACGATTCAAGACACGCAAGGTAGTTCGAGTCCACGACATCAGCGATCGAGATGGCGGACGCATCCGCGATCACAAGAGCCACCAAAACGGCAGAGACGCCGACATCAGCTACTACCAAGACAGGTGCGGGGCGAACGGCTGCCCGTTTCGCAAAGTGAAGCCGTCACAGCTCGACGTCGCGCGTCAGTGGACGCTCCTCCAATACTGGCTCCGCAATGGTCAGGCCGAGATGATCTTCATCGACTACCGGCTGCAAGCGAAGCTCTACCGGCACGCGAAGAGGAAGGGTGTTTCGGATGCTCAGCTTCGGCGATGGATCCAGTACCCCCGTGGAAAGTACGAGCCGGTCGGCGTCATTCGACACTTCCGCAACCACGACGACCACCTGCACGTGCGGTTCGTGTGCCCCTACTCGGACGTCAAGTGCCGGCGATAGAAGGCATTGCCTCACGCAGCTTGCGCATCGCGGCCGCCCGCGCGTTCACGACGAGCTTCTGTTCTTCGTGCATCTCGGCGTAGGTCACAGCGTACCCGTCCGGGAGGAACACCGGCTCGAAGCCGAACCCCTCGGGATGGCGAGCCGGCCACACGAGCGTGCCTCTGCGTTCACCTCGAAACGTCGCCACGCCCGAGGTCGGCGAGGCGAGGCATAGCACCGAGACCCAAGTGGCGCGGTGCGACGCTGTAGGCCCAAGCGCGGCGAGCTGGTCGTGCACCCGCCGCCGAGCGAGCGCGAAGTCCCGGTCCGGTCCGGCCCAACGCGCCGTATGGATGCCTGGGTCGCCACCTAGAGCGTCGACCTCGACCCCCGAATCGTCAGACACCGCCGCGAGCCCCGTCGCGTTCATGGCCGCCACAGCTTTTAGTGTGGCGTTGTCTTCGAACGTCGCGCCCGTCTCTTCTGGCTCGGGAAGGTCGAAGTTGCGCGCGGGATAGAGACGCACCGAGACGTTCGCGAACAACTTGCCGAGTTCGCGGAGCTTGCCTTCGTTGTGGCTTGCAAGCACCCACTGCGCGGCTGGCGCTTCTCCCGTCACGGCGCGCGAGTCACGAGCGCAGGTGGCGGCGTATCGGCGTAGCTCGGATACGCAAGACGCTTGTCGATCTGTCGCCGGAAGACGGGCGGTTCGGTCGTCGGTAGGTCGCACCGCCCTCGCTCACACACGTACGCGGTGGGTTTGCCCTTGATCGCACGCTTGCCTTCGAGCCAAGGTACCTGTGCTTTCTGAACGGCGGCTGCCTCGTCCGTGAGCACCGTGAACACCTTGTTCGGCACGTAGGCCGACGCGAGACGGGCACTCATAGGCGCAGCATTCTGGCGCGATTGCTCAGCGACCAACGCGATCTCCCTAGGTACGTCATAGTAGTAGTCGAGGGCGGCGAGCAGCTCTGGAAACGCATGCGGCGCGCGTCGAAGGCTGGCTCCGAACGAACGAAACAGACCCTCAGCTTTGACGCGCCAGGCATCGTCGCCCGTCAAGTCGTGCAGTCGCAGAAGGTTGAGGGCCGCGACCGAGTTCCCTGAGGGAACAGCGCCGTCGTGGGTAGGTTTCTCGCGAATGAGAAGCGCTTCGCCGTCGTTCGCGGCCAAGAAGTAGCCTCCCTCCTGTGTGTCGAGAAACGCGGCGTCCTGGGTCGACTGCAGATCGAGTGCCGACTCGAGCCATTTCACATTGCCGGTCGCCTCGTAGAGATTGAGGCAGGCCGCCGCCATGAATGCGTAGTCGTCGAGGAAAGCAGCCGCCGATCTATGTCCGTCCTTCGAAGTTCGAACGAGCCTCCCGGCACCATCGCGCATTTCTTCGAGGACGAACTGGGCCGCATGAGTCGCCAACTCCCGATAGCGAGATTCGTCGAGAACCCACGCGCCTTTGGCCAACGCGGCGATCATCAAGCCGTTCCAAGCGGCGATGACCTTGTCGTCTCGGATCGGAGGTGGCCGCGAGGCCCGTGCAGCGTAGAGAACCGGCCGCGCCTCGGCTAAGACTTCGGCGACGCGACGCGCAGAAACCCCGTTGTCGGTGGCGACCTGCCCGTTCGTCTTGGCGCGATGCAGGATGTTGCGATCCTCGAAGTTGCCGAGTGCGGTCACTCCATACGCGTCGCCCACGATCGCCGCGGCGTCGGCGCCGAGAAGCGCCTCGAGCTCGGATGGAGTCCACGTGAAGAACCACCCCTCCTCATCGTGGCCCTCCGGGGTCGGGCTGTCCGCATCGGTCGCCGAGTAGAAACCCCCACTCGGCGCGGTCATTTCTCGCCCCACGTAGTCGAGGATCTCGCGTGCGACGCGGCGGTACTCTGGGTTCTCAGTCGACTGCCATGCGTCCAAGTAGACGGACGCGAGCTGGGCGTTGTCGTAGAGCATCTTCTCGAAGTGCGGAACGAGCCATTGTCCATCGGTCGAGTACCGATGGAAGCCCCCGCCGACCTGATCGTACATCCCGCCAGCGGCCATCTTGTCGAGCGTGGTCGTGACGATGCTGAGGGCCGCTGGGTCTCCTGTGCGGCGGGCGTATCGAAGCAGCAATGCCAGGCGTGCGGTTTGTGGGAACTTGGGCGCGCGCCCGAAACCTCCATCGACCGGATCGAACGACGACGCAAGCCCTTGGACGGCCGAGATGATCAGACGATCGCTCGGCACCCCCGCAACCGGATAGGTCGCCGTCATACGAGCGACCCGCTGGCTCAGCTCTTGCGCCTGCTGAACCGCGGCTGTCGGATCGTCTCGATAGAAGGTCGCCATCTGCCCCAGGATGTCGATCAACCCTGCGCGAGCGCCGCGCACGCCCCCTCGCGGCGGAAAGTAGGTTCCGCCAAAGAACGGGTCCTTGTCAGGCGTCATGATCACGGTCATCGGCCAGCCGCCTCGGCCGGCCAGCATCTGCACGGCCGTCATGTACACGCTGTCCACGTCGGGTCGTTCTTCGCGGTCGACCTTGATCGCGATGAAGTGACGATTGAGAAACGCAGCGATCTCTTCGTCTTCGAACGATTCGCGCTCCATCACGTGGCACCAGTGACAAGTCGAATAGCCGACCGACAGGAAGATCGGCTTGTTCTCTCGC
>JBATTM010000469.1:0-2544 GCA_049670545.1 Polyangiales bacterium | reverse complement strand
GCCGAGACCTGCTCCGACGGAGCCGCACGTCGACGGGCCGCCAGGCTCGGGCCGGGGGAGGCGACCCTCGTCGAGTGGATGCCGACCCCGAACGGGCCGGACGGCGAGCTCGAGTGGGTCGAGGTGCTCCTCGAGGCGCGCGCAGACCTTCAGGGCGTGAGGCTCGGCACGGACGACGATTCACTCGGACCGATAGTCATCAAGTCATGTTTTCCGGTCGACGCGGGGTCGCGGATCGTCTTCGGAGCGAGTCCGAGGGCGGCGCCCCGCGTCGATGCGGATCTCGGAATCGCGCTCGGCAACACTGGTGCGCGCAGCATCATCGTAGCGCTAGAGGACACGATTCTCGACCGGATCGACTACCTCGATGCCCGCGAGGGGTTGGCGCAGCAAGTCGACACGAACGGCGACCTCTGCGACGTCGAGGCAGCCGCAGACAACGAGTACATGCTCCAGAACTTCGGTTCGCCGGGGTTCGCAAATCCGTCGTGCCCGGAGACCCTCGAGCCGGGGATGTGCCTCGACCAGGGGACGGCGCGAGCGATTCGGCTACCGCGCCCATCGGACGTACGCATCTCCGAATGGATGGCCAATCCAACGCAAGTGGAGAATCGAGACGGCGAATGGGTCGAGGTCGAGTTTCTCAGAAGCGCAGATCTCAACGGCCTCGTGTGGTCGGATCTCTCGTCGGAAGGCGCCCCACTCGAAAGCACGCAGTGCCTTCCCGTGGACGTCGGCGCGCATGTCTTGTTCGCGCGCAATCTCGATGCGTCGCAGAACGGAGGGCTCCCGGTCAACGCCCATGCTCTAGGAATCTCGTTGAACAACGTCAACGAGTCGATCGCGCTTTCCGTCGGAGGCGAGACCTTAGATTCCGTTTCCTACGTGTCCTCACGTTCCGGGGTTGCGACGCAGCGCGACGACTCGGACGCGATCTGTGATGCGGTCACGCCCTACGGTGCCGGCGACCTGGGGTCGCCGGGGCAGCCGAATCGTGTGTGCCCCTGAGCGACGCACAGCGGATCGCCTGCTTCTGCGCCTTGCTCGTAAGTTCGAAGGTCTGTACCGCAAAAGCGATCCAGGTAGAAGTCTTCGTGGATGTCGATGGAGAACAAGACCTCTATGACCTCCTCGCAAGCGGTCAACTCTCCGAGCGGACGTTCGATGCGCTGTTGAGCCTGATGCAGACGGGCGTCGACCTAAATCACGCCGATCGCGAACGGCTGTTCGCGCTTCCGAACGTCACGCTAGAACAGGTAGATGCGATTGTCGCCGTACGCGCTGCAGCGGGCAGAATCACCGGATTGAGCCAGCTGGTCGCAGAAGGCGCGATCGACGCGGTTACAGCGCGCACATTGACCCCGTTCGTGATCGTGGAAAGTGACGAACCTGCCCGCCCAGTCGCAGGCTTCGTGAGGGCGCTCTCCCGTGCGACAATGCCGGCCGATCGGTGGCCTCCGACGATCGCCGCGCAGGCGCGGGTTCGCGCATTCGGGGCGCTGGACCTCGGCGCCTTGGGGGTCCTAGTCCGGAACGACCTCGGTCGCGTCAGGTGGGATCAGGGCCGGCGTGCGCTCGCGAGCACCCCAGAACGCCCGCGGGTGCTTCTCCCAAAGGTGTACGCGCAGTGGAAGACCGCACGGTGGGGAATCGTCGTCGGAACGTATCGGATCGGTTTCGGTCAACGGTTGACGTTCGACGTCACGGACCAAGCGTTCCCAAACGGCTTCTTGGGTGATTTCGAGCTCCGCCGCGGCAGCGCGCTCGTCCTCTCGTGCCGAAGGCGCGCCGGCGAGCTCGTCACCGATCCATGCCCCGATGACCGGACCGCGCGCGTCAGTCCAGACTATCGGTGGAGCAACCGACTCACGGGAGCCGCGATGAGCGCGAACCGCCTCGAAGTCGGCCGTGGATGGTTCCAAGTCACGGCATGGGGCTCGTACCAGGTGCACCGCGCGCTCCAGACCGAGCTCGTCGATGCGAGCCTGTGCCCTGACCCGAGGCGCGAAGACGAACGATGCCGACCCCCAACCGTGTACGTGATCGACGACCAGCGTCCGTCGCACCCCGCGGCTACATTCAGCGGTGGCACCTTGGCAAGAATCGCGACCGAGGGACTGGCAGGAGCCAACGTGGCCTACGCGTGGGACACGCGAACGCGCCTCGGCGTCACGGGGTACGGGGCAGTGCCGCGCTGGAGAATCCGGGGTGTCGAGCTCGGTTTTCAGGAGACTGCACGGCGCCCGTTTGGAGGTCCGTTCGGCGCGATCGGGATCGACGCCTCGCTCGGCGAGGGCGTGCAAGACTTCTTCGTAGAGGTCACGCGAAGCTTGGACGCGGGACGGGGAGGCGGATGGGGCGCGGTGTTCCGCAGTATCACGACGCTCCCGAGCGCAGTGTTCGACGTCACCGCGCGCTACTATGGCCGAGAATTCGCGAATCCGTACGCGCGTCCGATCGCAGCCCCCGACGAATTCGAGGGCCTCCGTGCGCGCGACGAACTCGGTGGGCGCGCGCAAGTCACGGGCGTTCTCGGTCGTGGTC
>JBATTM010000468.1:0-9181 GCA_049670545.1 Polyangiales bacterium | reverse complement strand
GGTCTCGCCCGCCGCCGGAGCTCGACGACGCTCGAACAATCCGACTACCGGCACCTGCGCCAGCAGGCGACCGCGAGCCGGCAGTACAAGATCTTCGATTGCCGCCGCGACTGCGCGCTTCTACTGGCCCGCTCAGGGTGCTCGTCGTCGCGATGCTCGTTGTTTCCTTCTTCGTGGCTTTCGCTGAGCACCAAGAAGCGCGTCGTCTTCGTCTTGCGATGGCTGCCGACCTCGCCGCTCGAGATCACGAAGGCGATCTTTGGTCGCCGGCGGCGCCTATTCCCCGCGGGGAAGTCGAGGTGGGCGATCCCCGCATCGTTTCGATCGCCCAGGTCGAGGCAGAGGCAGCGGATCTAATCCGCACCAACGAGTTCGAACAAGCTCTCGTGCCACTTGAGCTACTTCGACAGGAGAATCCCGGTGACCAGACCTACGCCGACTTGGTGGTCGTACTTCGGTGGAAGCTACGGTGTCAGAAGATCGCCACGGTAGATGGCGGTGCTTGTTGAAGCTTCGGGTCGCTCGTCTGCTCACCGCGATGCTCTTGACGTCCTCGTGTGTCACTCAGCAGAAGGTTTTCAACCGATCCGTACTCGTGTTTCGCACCGTATCGGACCTCGGGGTTCCTCTCAGTGGGGTGTCGGTTTCGATCGATCAGACGCCACTCGGGCAAAGCTCGGGCGGCCATCTGACGACCACGCTGGACACGAACGTCAGTCGTTCCGTGAAGGTGCAATACGCGTGTCCGTCGGGGTATCTACAGCCCGCGCAAGGCATCTCGGTCGGGATCCGTTCGGTTCATACACTTGATCCAGAGAAAGCCCGTCCGATCGAAGTCACTCTCACATGCGTCGCGAAGACACACATCGCCGGATTCGTAATCCAAACCCGGCGGGCGCCGGCGTTGCCAGTTCTGGTCGAGGGGGTCGAGGTCGGCCGCACCAACTCCCTCGGAGTTGCATGGTTCACCCACCACGGAGCTCCCGGCACCGAGTACACTGTCAAGATAGATACCGCAGCTCACGCGACCCTCATTCCAGCTTCGCCTACGCGTGTGTTCACACTCGATGAGCATCACCAAGTATTCGTGTTCGACCAGGCTTTCGCGGAACTACGTCGACAAGGTCCGCTTCGCCCGAGGCGCCCGCGAATCATCAAAATTGAGTAGGCCACCCCGCGCGGGTATAAGCGAGGGGCGATGACGGGTGAACGCGCGGATGTAGTGGTTGTGGGTGCCGGGATTTCAGGACTCTGCGCAGGCCGGAAGCTCATGCGGCAGGGTGTCGACGTGACGATCGTGGAGGCTCGGGATCGCGTAGGTGGGCGCACGTGGACGCAAGACATCGGGCGAGCGCGCTTCGATGTGGGCGGCCAGTGGATTGGGCCCGGGCAGGATCGGGTGAACGCGCTGGTCGCAGAGCTCGGACTCGAGACGTTTCGAACGTTCACCAAGGGGAAGAAGGTGCTCGAGCTCGGGGGGAAGATCTCGACGTACAAGAGTGCGATTCCGTCGCTTTCGATGGTGAGCCTGATTCAGATGCAGGGGGCGATCAGCTATCTCGAGCGCGTCCGCAAGCGGATTCCGCCCTCGGCTCCGATGAGCGCGCCCAATGCGATGGAACTCGACGGAGAGACCCTCGAGACGTGGCTCCATCGGTTCGTGAAGTCGAGCAAGATCTCGGGTGTGCTGGACGCGGCAGTGCGGACGGTGTTCGGTACCGAAGCGCGTGACGTGTCGGCGCTCTACTTCTTGATGTACTTGAACGCTGGCGGCGGGCTGAAGCGGGTGACCGAAGCGGACGGTGGTGCGCAACAAGATCGTTTCGTTCTCGGCGCGCAGTCGATTTCGCAAGCGCTGGCCAAGGGTCTCGGCGATGCGGTGATGCTGGGCGCACCGGTGCGAACGATTCGGCAAAGCACAGAGGGCCTCGAGGTGGTGAGTGATGCCGGGGTCGTGTCCGGCCGGTACGCGATCGTGGCCGTGCCCCCCACGCTGGCTGGGCGCATCGACTACGAGCCGGGTGTCTCCGTGGCACGCGATCAACTGACACAGCGCTTCGCAATGGGTGCGACGGTCAAGGTCGTGGTGACCTACAAACGCACGTTCTGGCGTGATGCCGGGTTCTCGGGTGAGGTTGTGAGCGCGGACGGGCCGCTCAGCGTCGTGTACGACAACAGCTCGCACGATGGGAAGCAGGCGGCGTTGGTCGGGTTCATCGTCGGCAAGCACGCGCGGAGTTGGTCATCGCAGCCGGCCGCCGATCGGGAACGACGTGTGCTCGCTGCCCTCGCGAAATACTTTGGCGATGATGCGCGGCTCTGCGAGGAGTACCACGAGCTCGATTGGGGGACAGAGCCTTGGTCGCGTGGGTGTCCGGTGGGCGGGCTTCCACCCGGGGTGTTGAGCGACTCGTTCGCCAATCTTCGCAAGCCTGAGGGTCGAATTCATTGGGCGGGCACGGAATCGGCCACCGAGTGGATGGGGTACATGGAAGGCGCTATCCAGTCAGGAGAGCGCGCCGCAGACGAAGTCATTCGGCGTCTCTAGCCACATCGCACCGGGAGAAAATTGATGGCGCCTCAATCGAACGCGGGCCGTGGGCCCTGGACGGTGGTGTTCGCGTTGTTCGCGATAGGCAATCTCGCCAACGGGCTTTGGATGCTCGCGAACCCGGCCCATTGGTACATCAATCTGCCTGCGAACGTTCCCGGAACGGGGCCGCTCAACGAGCACTTCGTGCGCGACATTGGTTGCATCTTTACGTTGATCGGGTTGGCCCTGGCGGTGGGTGTGTTTCGACCGCGATTTCGGTTGACGGCGTTGCTGTTTGCGACGGCGTTCTACGCAGCGCATTCGGCCGTGCATGTATTCGACTCGTTGCGTGGGTTGTTGCCGCCGGATCAATGGCGATTTGACCTGATCCCGGTGTATGGGGCGACGGTGGTGTTGATCGTCCTGAGCGTGATGCTCGCCCGTAGCGATCGGAGAGACGGCGCATGAGGCGGGTGCTTTCGTACCTGGCAGCAACGTGCGTCGGCGTGTTCTTGCTCGTGACTCCGTTCTTGCGATACGGAGCGGGCGGAGGTCATGCCCATGCGTTGGGCCCGCACGCCGACCATGGCGCGCGGCATGGAGGACATCTCTTCATGTTGCGCGACCATCACCTAGAGCTGGTCGAGCACGAAGATTCGATCGAGCTCTTCTTGAGCGACGTCATGCGTCGACCGGTGCGCCCAACTTCTTGCGAAGTGATCTTCGAGTCAGCGGGGCGCGCCTCGTGTGCGTGGGACAGCTATCGTTACGTCGTGGCGAAGCCCACGAGCGGTTCGCATGCGTCCTATCGGCTCACCATTCCGGACGGCCCGCCGCTCGCTTGGCAGTATCCTTAACCCCTCGAAAAAGGGGACTGTCCCCTTTTATGCGGTGGGGGTGATGTGGATGAGGACGTCTTTGGAGGTGGGGGTGAAACTGCCTTCGGCGAAGCGTTCTAGCGGAACGAGGACGTTGGCTTCAGGAAAGTAGGTGGCGACGCAGCCGCGCGGGATGGGGTACGGGATCGCCGTGAAGCGTGGGGCGTTTCGCAGTTCACCGCCGAAGTCGCTGGTGAGATCGACAGCGCTGCGAGGTGCGATGCCGCGCGCTTGCATGTCTTGCTCGTTCATGAAGACGACACGTCGCCCTCCGTAGACTCCTCGGTAGCGGTCGTCGTCTCCGTAGACCGTCGTGTTGTATTGGTCGTGGCTTCGTATCGTCATCATGCGTAGCGCGCCTTTGGGGATTGCAAGATCGGGCGCTTCGTTGATGCTGAACTGCGCCTTGCCGCTCGAGGTGTCGAACTCTCGTTCGCGGGCGCTGTTGCGGAGCGCGAACCCGCCAGGTTGCCCGACACGTTCGTTGAACTTGTCGAAGCCGGGGATGGTCTTCTCGATGAGATCACGGATGCGGTCGTAGTTCTCGACAAGCCAGCACCAACTCACCGGAGTTTCCGGACCGAGCACCTTGTGTGCGAGCCGCGCCACGATGGCCGACTCGCTATACAGGCCTGGGTGTGCAGGCTTCAGGCTTCCTCGTGAGGAATGCACGACCCCCATCGAGTTCTCGACGGTCACGAACTGAGGCCCGTACGCTTGCTGGTCAGTCTCGGAGCGAGCCAGGCAGGGCAGGATGATCGACCACTTCCCATGCACGAGGTGGCCACGATTCAGCTTCGTGCTCACGTTGATGACCATGTCGCAGTTGCGTAGTGCTTGGGCGGTTCGCTCGGTGTCGGGAGTCGCCTGCAAGAAGTTCCCACCCATCGCGAAGAACACGTTCGCCCGACCTGCGAGCATCGCTTGGATGGCCTCCACGGTGTTGAAGCCATGCGCCCGCGGGGGGTCGAAGCCGAACACGCGCTCCATTCGATCGAGGAATGCCTTCTTGGGGCGGTCGTAGATCCCCATGGTGCGGTCGCCTTGCACGTTGCTATGCCCGCGGACGGGGCACGTCCCAGCGCCAGGCTTTCCGATGCTGCCGCGCATCAAAAGGAAGTTGACGATCTCTCGTACATTGCCGACGCCGTTCTTGTGCTGGGTAAGCCCCATAGCCCAGCAGACGATCGTCTTCTTGCTTCGGAGCACGAGATCCACGGTGCCCTGCGCGTCTTCGTGTGAGATTCCCGCGCTATCGAGTAGCGCTTCGACGTCTTGTTGCTCGAGGTGTGTGCGAAGTGCGGCGAACCCTTCGGTGTGAGTGTCGATGAACTCTTGGTCGAGCACCTCTCCTGGCGCGTTGGCCTCAGCTTCGAGGATCAGGCACATGAGAGCCTTCAACAGCGCGACATCGCCGTTGATCTGCACCTGCAGGAAGAGGTCGGCGATCTGTGTACGGCCGCCCAGCATTTCGGAGGGTCGCTTGGGGTTGGCAAAAGACATCAGTCCGGCTTCCGGGAGCGGATTGATGGCGACGATCCTTGCGCCGTTTTCCTTGGCGGTCTGTAGGGCACTCAGCATCCGCGGGTGATTGGTCCCGGGGTTCTGACCCATGATGATGATCGTGTCGGCTTCGTGGATGTCGTCGAGTGTGACGGAGCCTTTTCCGATTCCGAGGGTTTCGCCGAGGCCGACGCCACTCGACTCGTGGCACATGTTCGAGCAGTCCGGGAGATTGTTCGTCCCAAACGCGCGCACGAACAGTTGGTACAAGAACGCGGCCTCGTTGCTTGTGCGGCCAGACGTGTAGAACACCGCTTCGTTCGGTGATTCGAGCTCACCAAGGGCCTTGGCGATGCGGTCGAACGCCTCGTCGTAGTCGATCGGCTCGTAGAACCTAGAGCCGGGTCGCAGCATGAGGGGAACGGTTAGGCGACCTTGCTCTCCAAGCCAGCGGTCTGACTTCTGCGCGAGCTCGTCGATGCTGTAGCGTTGAAAGAACTCCCAAGAGAGTCTCCGCGTCGTGGTCTCCCATGCAGCGGCCTTCGCCCCGTTCTCGCAGAACTCAGTGAGCGCGGCGCGGTCGTCCGGATCAGGCCATGCGCAGCCCGGGCAGTCGAAGCCATCCTTTTGATTCATGCGCGCGAGGATGCGAAGCGCGGACGGAATCCCGTGCCCATGTCGATGCATGTGCACGAACGTCGAACGTACCGAAGAAATGCCCGCGGCCTTGTCTTTGGGGGCCTCGATCCGAAGTTTCGCGTCGCCCTCAGGCTGCTCGGGAGGCTGGGCCGGGCTCTGGCTGTCGCGAGACACTACTCGGCACCCAGATCGATGAACGCGTCGTCGGATTCTTCGTAGGCAATTCGCCCGGACTCTGCGTACAAATTGAAACGTTTCTCACGTGCAAAGCCAACCAGCGTGAGTTGGAAATGCCTCGCCGTGTCGACCGCCAAGCTCGATGCGGCGCCGATCGCCACCAACGCCGAGAAACCGGCGCGTACGGTCTTCTGCACCAGCTCGAAGCTTGCTCGGCTACTCACCACGACGAACTCACCAACGGTGGGTGACGGCGATCGCAGCTGCGCCCCGATCAGTTTGTCGAGCGCGTTGTGCCGCCCGACGTCCTCACGGTGAACGAGAAGCTGACCCTCCCGGTCAAAGAGAGCCGCTCCATGGGTGCCGCCAGTATTTCGAAAGAAAGCCTGGGAGCGCTCGAGCGACGCGAGGGCGAGACGAATGGCGCGCGGATGCAGCGAGTCAGGCTGGACGGGGAGCGGCGCGCACCCGGCCTTGACGAGCGCATCGAGCGTTCGTTCACCACAAACTCCGCACGCGCTCGTCACCGTGAGGCTCCTTGCGAGAAGCTGTGGGGGCACCACGACGTGTTCTCGCAGACGCGCGCGAACGACGTTGTCAGGCGTGTCGGACTGCATGCAATGACGCACGTCGATGAGGTCTTGGGCGCTTCCGATGACGCCCTCTCCGAAGAGGAAGCCTGTGACGAGATCGACATCGTCGCCCGGCGTACGCATCGTGACGGCGAGGGGAGTGTCACGGCGTTCATGGTCGGCGCCGTGATCGAGGAGAATTTGCAGCGGCTCCTCGACAGCAACGAGATCGCGGGTTGACTCACGACGCTCATGAGTCACGCGCTCGACGCGCGTCGACGTAACCGGCCTTCGGGGCATAACCCCCGTAGCCTACTGCGCATTAACCCCTCGAAAAAGGGGACTGTCCCCTTTTCTGGTTTGTTTAGGGGGTGAGAGTGATGGCGCCGGTGGGGCAGTATTTGACGGCTTGTTCGACCTTGGCGCGGAGTTCTTCGGGGGGGGTGTCGTTGAGGATGGTGAGGAAGCCGTTGTCGTCTACTTGGAAGACTTCAGGCGCCTCTCCCATGCAGACGGCGTGCCCTTGGCATAGATCGAAGTCGACTTTGATTTCCATCGCGTGTCCTCAGTAGATGCCCGGGATGATACGCCACCGAACTTGTTCGCAGTAGCGTCCCCAGTCCGCGCCATACTTTTTTGAGCAGAACCCATGATCGCGACGCTCTCGGTGGATCAACAAAACCGCGAAGTAGATCGGGTAGAAGTACGGGAGTGCCGAGCCAAACAAGCATGGCAGTGACCACGACAACGCCATGAGGATGTCGCCGACGTAGTTGAAGTGTCGCGACCACCCCCAGAAACCCGACAGCAAGAGTTTGTTGCCTTGCTCGGTCTCGAAGTACTCCGCCTTCTTTCCCCAAATGACTGCGTTCTCCGGGTCCTTGCGGAAGTTGTGCTTCTGCGAATTTACGGCCCGGAAGATGTAGAGGCCCAGGAAATTCACGGCGATGATGAGGACAGCACCCCACCAAGGCAGCGTGTGCACGTTGTCGATGAGGTAGTGCGCTTGGAGCGAGTACGTCATCGGCACCCACACCAGATCCCCGAATGTGAGCATGTAGCCAAAGTTCTCGTGCTTGATGTCCATCGTGGTGAGGATCGCCTCTTCGTTCCAAAAGTAGTCGAGGATGTAGAACATCTGGAACAACCACACGAGGATCATCGAGGTCGACACGAAGCCGTATACCTGGTGCTGCACGTACGCGAACGATGTGTTGATCAGCACCCAGAGGATCAGCCCGGGGCGCGCTTCGCAAAAGAGCTTGAAGTCGAAGCCACTCGGTCCCGGGGGGAAGCGTGGGTTGTGGCCAGTGCCCATCCAAAAATCGTGGATGAAGCTGCCGCTGAGGTGTCGCGCTTGGCCGTGCTGCTTGCCGTACCGGTATAGGAACAAGCTGAAGCCGAACGAGAAGATCGTCATCACGCTGATCAGCGCACCGAACTCGGTGTAGAGCCATGCGATCGAGAACACCCCGGAGAAGTGAAGCGCGGCCACGACCCCGAACGTCGCGAGCAGTGAGAAGAACCCATTCATTCGATACGGAAGCCGCGAGCCGTCTGGCAGGGGTGCGCCTTGGACCATGCGGCCTGGGGCGAACTGCTGAAGTAGGGCCTGCAAGGCGAGCCACGCGCCATAGATGATCGCGGCCCGCCAGGTCGGCGTCATGGCTTTGAGGAACCCGTACCCATCGGCATATGGGCCCGGGAGAATGTCCCCGTCGTTGAAGCGAACTGCGAAGAACAGATACGCGGTGAACACCGGGAGCCCAAAAATCATGGCGAAATTGCCAGGAATGCCACCGAACTCGAGCTTGCGCTTCTCTTCACTCATCGGCCCGCACTCTAGAGCAACGTCGCAGGTCGTCACTAGAAAAATGGCTCCCACGGAGTGCCCCGCGCCTCGGCATCCCAGAAATCGCGTGATCGAGCGCGTGGCCGACCGACCCCCGCCGAGGTACTAGACTCGTCACCCGATGATCATCGTAACCGGCACGAAGCGCTCTGGGACGTCAATGTGGATGCAGTTGATGAACGCGGCGGGCTTTCCACCGATCGGAACTGCCTTCCCAAAGAACTGGGAGCGCACCATCAAGGATGCGAACCCTGCCGGCTTCTGGGAGTCGAAGCTTCGAAATGGGGTCTACTATCTGACGAATCCCGACCCGCAGACGGGCCAGTATCTGTTCCCCGAGCAGACGCAGCGCTGTGCCGTGAAGGTGTTCGTTCCTGGGCTCATCAAGACCGACCGCGCATTCATCGGACGTGTCGTGGCCACGGTCCGTCCTTGGCGGCAGTACGTTCGATCCCTCAACCGATTGTATCAAATGGAGCGCGAAGCCCACGCGGAAGCCAAGAAGAAGGCGGAAGACCCGCTGCCACCTCCCGCATACATGCCGCCGATGATCGAATGGTGGGTAGAGAACTTCTCGTTGTTCAGTGACATCGTGACACGGCGCTATCCGTTCTACATGGTGTCGTACGACGCGGTGATCGAAGATCCGGACACAACCGTTCGCAAGGTATTCGAGTGGCTAGGTGAAGGCGATGCCGCGGCGGCCGTCGCGCAAGTGACGCCGGCCCTTCGGACGCAAGACGTCGTTGCACACGATACGGTGACGGATGCCGAACACGACGTCGAGCCCGAGGTCGTGGAAGTGTTGGATGCGCTCTACGAAGTCGTGCGCCACCAGAAACCGATCGAGCAATCATTCGTCGATCTCTTGAACGAGACGAACGTCCGGTTGAGCGCACGGATCGAGAGTGCCGTCAAAGAGGCCACCGCCGCGCAGATCGCGCGCCAACGAGTCCTTCGGGCGCGACGAGAAGCCGCGAAGGCCGCCAAACCAGACCAAAACGGTCCGACTGGCGCTTAGTTCCCG
>JBATTM010000467.1:0-4284 GCA_049670545.1 Polyangiales bacterium | reverse complement strand
GCGAACCCCTGTTTCCCGTCTGGCGAGATGCGTTCATGCTCTCGATTGATTGTGTCGACGATGAATCTTGCGCGAGTAACGACGCCCTTCGCCATGGGGTTCTGAACGAAGAGTCGGTGCATGACTTGATCGAAGACACTCGCGCCTTCAAAGGCGTCGCGGTAGTAGTACTCCATCACTACGTAGTCGCCGGCATACCCGAGAGGCTTGTTCCAGGTCCTGCCAATGAGCGGGCAACCTAGGAGCAGCGGGGTCACGGTTGCTTCGGTGAAACGCTTTGCGGCACGGTGCTCTACTGGGTTTGTTCGCAGCGCCCACCCGGCCTTAGACGCGTCGACAACAAGTTGCCTCCAGGTGTCGCGCATAGCTTGGAACGACCGCTCCGCGAGGTCTCGTAGCAACGCGTCACTATTCACCCGGCCAGCTAGCCTACTTTCCTCTCTGTCAAGCAGCGGTCGATAGTAGAGGACGAAATCCTTAATGGCCCCAACGGCATCGAGATAGTCCCTCGGGATCAGACTCGTCGCTGCTGAGGGGCCCCGTTCCAGCGCCTTGCGAAACGTGCGATCCGCGTCGATCCGCAAGAGTCCATCCAAATCGATCGTTTGGCGTGCATCCACGCCGACGCGGGAGCCGACTGGGAGAGGCTCGACGCGCGCCACCCGCACGGTCGAGTCCAAGATCGCCTCTCCGTGAAGCACAAGCTGACCTTCGATTTCGCTTCCCGTATCCCAGACCTTTCCGTTTGGAGACGAAAAGAGGAACCCACTGGCCGACAGATCTAGAACTTGGTGCTCCTCACCTCCGTGTCTGAAGACGCACTGGGCATCTTGGGAGAACAAGTCCCGGATGCGCTTGCGGGGAGGTCGAAAAAAGGCGGAGCGCACGAGGGCGCCATTCAAAACGGGTTCGGGCATATTGACTCGCTGAGGGTATCAAGAACTAGCCCAGCCTTATGGGTTTATGGCAAGTGATCGGCAAGCCGGGATAGTCGAGTCCCGCGTTTCTGCCATTGAAATTGGATTTTTACTTTGAAACAAGACTTTTGCGCAACGCGTCTCTAGAGTTAGCCGCCGCAGTAGTCTTTGGAGGAGGAGCCTGATGTTCCGCATTCCGAACCGGGTCTCCCAGCCGGCTGGTCTTCGAGGCACTCAACGACGCTCTCGCATGGGTAGGTGCAACGATCTTGCAAGTTGCCCACCTCCCGGCACAGGCCGCTCGGTTGGGGGCATTCTTCGTCTTGCCCTCCGTTGCAGCGTTGGTTGTCGACCAGTGCATGAACTGCGGGGCAGGTCGCGAGATCGGTGTTGATTCCGCAGTAGTCCTCTACCGGCGGCCCCGAGAAGCTCACGCCGTCTGCCAGCGTGATCGAGAACGGCTGTTCACACCCCCCCTCGGTCGTCTTCAAGCAGAACCCCGTCTGGCTATCTGGGAACGGGTCACCTTGATATTCCATGGCGACGCAGCGGTTGCCCGTTTCGGCGCATTCGGTGTCGCTGACGCAGGCTTCGCAGGTTTCGAGGCTGGCGATCGCGGTGCTGGTGCAAGTGAGGGTAGTGGGGTTACAGCTATTGCCTTCGCAATCGGTGGCTTCGTTTTCGGGGGTGCATTGGACGCACGTGCCTTCGTCGCAAATCGGTGCGTCGGGGATGTGGTCGCAGTCCGCGGGGGACTGGCATTCGATGCAGACGTCGTTCTCGGTGTCGCACCGTGGGGCGGAGGGCTGCGTACAATCGGTGGTCGTGACGCACCCGACGCAGACGTTTGCGTTCGCGTCGCAGGCCGGCGTATCGCCGGTGCACGCCCGCGTGTCGTCGGCAGTGCACTGAACGCAGGTGTCGGTGTCTTCGTCACACGCTGGTGTATTGCCGGTGCAGTTGTCGCAGTTGCGGTTCGCGCCACCGGTACCGCCGATGCCACCGTCGGGGTCGACAGGCTTGTCTTCGAGCACGCACCCACCCGTGATGCAAAGGATCGATAGCAAGAAAGCGAAGCGCTGCATTCCGCAAGTGTGTTTCAAAACCGTACCCTCAAGTCAAACCCACGTGGGCTCACACGGATGGTGGCGTGAGAGGTGGACGGTTCACGTCGAGCCCGGTGCTTCCCGACGACCCACCAGGCCGTGCCGCCACCGACCGCGCCCACGCCGACGAGCACCCATGCCGCAAGCGCGCCAGGTCGAATCGACTGGTCGTCGTTGCGCAGGCCTGTCACCAGGCCCACCGAAAGAAGCGTCGCCGCGCCACCTGCCCATAGAAGGATCGGGCCCGTCTTCCAGGCCTGCCCGCGGGTGGCCTCGACCGGATTTTCCTCTGTGACTTCCAGCCGGGTTGCAGCGTCGCCGCCGGTGGCAAGCATCCAGGGCTCCGGGAGGGCGTCTGCGGTTCGGTCGTGATCGCCGTGCTCGGCCAAGAGCTGGTCGACCAGTGCGGCTGTCGTGCTGGCGAGGTCACCGTTCAGCACAGTACCTGCATTTAGGTTGCGGCCCGATTTTCCAACGAGTGTCAGGGTCAATTCTCGGCGGTCGCCGGGGCGCCCCCACATGGCCGGGACCAGCCCGAAGCCGGCGCCCTCACGTTCGAGGACCCGCGAGGTGCAGCGCGCCCCCGGGCACTCGAGCAGAGCCTGGCCTGCGGACGCGGTGTCGACGACTTGGTAGCCTCGGTCCGCGAGGGTCTCGGCGAGGGCACGCCGAACGCGGGCCGTGTAGGCCTCGCGAATCCCGTCGCTCCCCTGTGTGACCACCACGATCACCCGCGGCGATGCGGCGCCCTTGGGAGCGACAGGTGCGTCGGCGCTCGCGGAGGTGGCGAGCACGTAGAACATCAGCCCCAGGCATGCCCCCGCGGATCGCATCAGAATGTCCGTCGCAGTTGCAGCTCCGCCCCATGTTCGCTGACGGTCATCGACGGTGTGACTCGGAGGGGTCGGAAGAGGTAGACGAGCGGGACGGTCAAGAGCGGTGCGGCGCCGGCGATGGACAAAGCAACACGCCCGGCATCTTGGCCACGGTTGACGCATGCCTGCACCGCGGTCGCGTCGGTGATGAAGGGATCGGGGCAATCGGTCATCGTCGCGCCCTGATAGATGCCGTAGGCCGCAAGCCCGAGCCCCGCCGCCCCAAGGGTCCAGCCCCACCAAGGAGTGCGTTCTCGGTCCGGAAGAAGGAGGGGCATCGCGGCGGTCATGGTCGCCCCGGCTGTGCCCGCGAGCACCCACACCGGCACCCGCGCGTCTTGCCAATCTTGGGCGCTCTGCAGATCTGACGGGGCAGCGATGAAACGGTCGCCGAGTGTGCCTCGATGCACGTGGAGCCCAACGGTCGCCCCCATGCTTGCGACCCCCAACGCGAACAGGGACCAACCCGCGACTCGTTGGCCGTGAGGACGGGCTCGGTCGAGAGGCTTGGATGACGTCGCCTCGGTCGCGGAACTCGCGATGGCCACAGGTGGGCTTGCGACGCGCCAGCTCGCGTCGGCTCGGGGGTGGGGGCCGGTGAAGTCGACGGAGCGCCCCTCGAGAAGCGCATCGACGCCACGGTGCACGTCTTCGGCGGCGGGCACCCCGGCCTCTCTTCGCAGCCATACCGACGCCGCATCGAAGCCCGTGGCCTCGAGGTCGATGCGCACGATGTCCTGGTTGACTTCGCTGACGACGAGGGCCCGGTTGGTGCCGAGTGTTCGTGCGATCAAGGCGGCGTCTCGCATGCGCGTTCTGGCCCACGCGTCGCGAGACGAGTACGCAAGGTGCAACATCGGCCGCGTGTGCACTGCCTGATCCAGGCCGACATCGATCGTGATCGGATTGGCCCCGCTCCGCACTTGGATTCGGTGGATGCGTCCCCGCTGTTCGCGCTCGCACTCCACCTGCAAACGATACGTCCCCACGGGTAGCTCGATATCCGACAGCGGCGTGCGGCCGAATGCGACCCCGTTGATGCGCACGAGGCAATCGGCTGGCGTGCTCTTCACGGAGAGCGACCCAGGTGCCTCGGTCGCCATTTCACGGTCCACTTCGGCGAGAAGGTCTCGGACCTCGGGCGTGTGACGAAACGCCGTAGGCTCGATTCGCGGCACCAACCGGCGACACTCCCGCGCTTGGCGGCGGGCTTCGGCGCCGTTTCGCGTTTCGACGTAGGCGCGGACCATGAACAAACACGTGTCGAGCACCTGTTGGGCTCGCGCCGCCTCTCGATTGAGCTCGGCTGCGGCACGATCGGCGAGGCCCTGCGCGGCCTTCAACTCGCGCCTGGCGGCTTTGTAGTCGGCGCGTGCGAGGTAGCGG
>JBATTM010000466.1:0-3234 GCA_049670545.1 Polyangiales bacterium | reverse complement strand
GGGCCAGGCCACCGAACTGGCCTAGGGTGCCAAACCAGATGTAGGGGACCCTTCGCCAACCAAACAACGAACGGTGGTG
Source organism: Polyangiales bacterium (assembly GCA_049670545.1). Lineage (GTDB taxonomy): Bacteria > Myxococcota_A > Polyangia > Polyangiales > Houyiibacteriaceae > SG8-38. The sequence continues at coordinate 3,155 of JBATTM010000466.1, read as the reverse complement.
GTCAGAGCGATGGCCAATCAACGCGCGCAGCGGCGCGAACACGATGGGAAGCGCGACGAGGAGCGCAACCATCCAGGCCGGAATCCCGAGCTCCACGATCATCACGCGGTTGATGGTGCCGTTGAGCAGCACGACCACCATGCCCACCGAGATCTGGAACAGGGAGAGCCGGAGCAAACGACCAAGCGGGAGCTCCGGCGTCGCGGCGTCCGCAAACGGGAGCGCACGCGGGCCGAGCCGCTTCCAGACATTCGCGATGCTGCGCTTCTTTTGGGCCACGCCTTTCACCGCCGAATCAGCTCCTGAGCTCGAGAAACGTAAACGCCACCGTCGATGAGATCGGTGCGGCCAAGTTCGAAGTCGGCAAGCGCCTCGGAGGCATCGATCCGCTTGCGAAGGTTCGCGGGCGAGATCGGCGCGATGTCCGGCGAGCGGTCGCCTCGTGGAAAGACCTTGCCAACAACCTTGGCAACCTGCAGAAGCGCCGTCGAGGGCGCAAAGGTAAACGCCACCCCGCGCCGGGCGCGCTGGGCGAGGCGCTCGATGACGCGAACCATGTCATCGGCCTCGTAGTGAATGACCGAATCCATCGCGACCACCCAGTCGAAATCGCCATCGGAGTCTTCGCCACACATGTCGCCGACGCGGAACTCGATTCCTCCCCGCCCCGCATCGATCGCGCGCTCGTTCGCGAGCTGGATCAGAGTTGGCGAGATGTCGACAGCCACGACTTCCGCGCCGCGGTGTGCGGCCTCGACGGCGAGCGCCCCGGTGCCGCAACCGGCGTCGAGCACGCGCTGCCCCGTGAGGTCTTCCGGGAGATAGGACAGCAACGTGGCCCGCATCCGGTCGCGTCCCGCGCGAACCGTCGCGCGAACACCGCTGACCGGCGCGTCGGAGGTGAGCCGCTCCCACGCCTTGACGGCGGTGCGATCGAAGTACTCCTCGATCTCGTCCCGTCGTTGGTTGTAGGTCGGCGCGTTCATCTCAGCCCTCACTCGAACCCCAGGAACTCGAAGATGTCGCGGTCGGCCATCGAGGTTGCCTCGAGCGGGTCGACACCAGCCCACAGTTCGGCCGCGAGCCGAAGGTACTCGTTCTGGACCGCCTCGAGCTCGGCCGACGGCTCCATCTCGAACAACGTCGACTTCTTGAGTCGGCTCCGGCGCACGACGTCGAGCGACGGGATATGGGCTAGCCGTCGCAAGCCGGCCTGGGCGTTGTAGCGGTCGATCTCGTCGGTGTTCTCGCTCCGGTTGGCAATGACGCCACCCACGCGCACCTGGTAGTTCTTCGCCTTGGCGCCGATCGCAGCCACGATACGGTTCATCGCGAAGATCGAGTCGAAGTCGTTGGCGGTCACGATGAGCGCCCGCTGCGCGTGCTGCAGCGGCGTCGCGAAACCGCCGCAAACCACGTCGCCGAGTACGTCAAAGATGACCACATCGCTGTCCTCGAGCAGATGATGCTCCTTGAGCAGCTTCACGGTCTGACCGACCACGTAGCCGCCGCAGCCGGTGCCTGCGGGCGGGCCGCCCGCCTCGACGCACATCACACCGTTGTAGCCCTCAACTACGTAGTCCTCAGGCCGAAGCTCCTCCGGGTGAAAGTCGACCTCCTTGAGGACATCGATGACGGTGGGCTGGAGCTTCTTGGTCAGAGTGAACGTCGAGTCGTGCTTGGGGTCGCAGCCGATCTGCAAGACGCGCTTGCCGAGCTTGGAGAAGGCCACCGACAGATTCGAACTGGTCGTGCTCTTTCCGATGCCTCCCTTGCCGTAGACCGCGAACACCTTGGCTCCGGTGATCTCGGTGGGGACCGGCGCATGGTACTGCACGCTCCCCTGGCCATCGCCGTCTTGACTCTGTTTTCCGATCTGCAGCAGTTCCATTTTTTGTTTCCTCGCGTCGGGCCTAAGCGGCGCCCAGCGTGACCCCTTGGTTCGGCACACCCTCGAGCGTGTCCTCGAGTTCGTCTCCGGCAGCGTAGAGCGCCGCCATTGTTTCTTCGTCGGGTTCCCAGTAGCTACGCTCCGAGGCCTCGATGAGGCGCTGGGCGAGCTTGAGCGACGCCTTGGGATTGAGCTTTGACAAGCGCTCGCGCATCGCTTCGTCAAGCACGTAGGTTTTGGTGAGCTCGCGGTAAACCCACGGCTGCACCTGACTCGTGGTCGCCGACCAGCCGAGCGTGTTGGTGACCTGGGCCTCGATCTGGCGAACGCCCTCGGCCCCGTGCTCGAGCATCGCCTCGGCCCACTTCGGATTGAGCGAGCGGGTGCGGCTTTCGAGTCCAACCTGCTCATCGAGGGTGCGGACGGTACCCTTCCCTTGGGTTTCGTCCCCGATGTACACTGGTAGTGTCTCGCCGCCCCGAGCCATGCTCGCCGCGCGGCCGATGCCGCCCAGGGTGTCGAAGTAGTGGTCGATAGTGGTGACCCCGAGCTCGACGGACTCAAGGTTCTGGTAGGCAAGGTCGACTCGCCCCAGCACGGCCTTGAGCAGGCCCTGCTGCTCGACCGAGGTGCCGTTCGCCCGATATGCAAAGCACTTTCGCTTGGCGTACGCGTCACCCAGCTCGTCCTCGTCTTGCCAGGTGCCGCCGTCGACAAGGAGGTTGACGTTGGCGCCATAGGCGCCTTCCTTGTTGCTGACTACTCGAAGCGCGGCCGTTTCGAGATCTACGCCATGCTCGGCCTGGTAGGCGAGCGCATTGCGGCGCACATAGTTCAGCTGAGGGGGCTCGTCAGCGCTCGCGGCGAGCCATGCCGCCTCGGCCAGAAGCCGCGTCTGAAGCGGCAATAGGTCGCGGAAGATGCCCGACAGAGTCATCAGGACGTCAATGCGCGGCCGGCCGAGCGTCTCGAGCGGGATGAGCTCCGCCCCGCACAGCCGGCCGTAGCTATCGAGCCGCGGTCTCGCGCCGAGCAGGGCCAGAGCCTGACCGATCGGAGCGCCACCGCTCTTGAGGTTGTCGGCGCCCCACAGCACGATCGCTATCGATTCGGGCAGTACCTGGCTGTTCTCGTGGTGCGTGGCGAGCAGCCGCTCCGCCTGGGCTTGGCCCTGACGCAGCGCCGCCTCATCCGGAAGCGCGAACGGGTCGAAGCCGTGCAGGTTCCGGCCGGTGGGCAAGACATCGGGATTGCGGAGCAGGTC
>JBATTM010000465.1:0-1653 GCA_049670545.1 Polyangiales bacterium | reverse complement strand
CCATACATTCATGCGCATCGCGGGCGGACGTTCGTGGTGATGTTCGGGGGCGAAGCGGTGGCGTCGAAGGAGCTGCGCACGCTCCTCTACGATGTCGCGTTGCTGCACTCACTCGGGGTGCGGTTGGTCCTGGTTGCCGGTGCGCGCCCGCAGATCGAGGCCTCGCTCGCGCGGCGAGGGCGTTCGCCGAAGTATGCAGGCGGCCTGCGCATTACCGACGACGTGGCGCTCGAGAGCGTGAAAGAGGCGGTCGGGGCCACGCGGGTCGAACTCGAGTCGTTGCTGTCGATGAGCCTGCCAAATTCGCCCATGGCGGGGGCGCGACTGCGCGTGGCCACTGGCAACTTCGTGATGGCCCAGCCGATCGGCGTCGTCGACGGGATCGACTACCAACACACGGGCAAACCCCGGCGCATCGATGCGGACGCGATCCGTCAGCGCCTCGACGATGGTGCGGTTGTAGTGCTCACGCCCATCGGTTACTCCTCGACCGGAGAAGCGTTCAACATCAGTAGTCACGACGTCGCGGTGGCGGCGGCCACGTCGCTCGGTGCCGACAAGCTCATTGGTCTTCTCGAGGGCGATGGCGTCCCCGATGAAAAGGGGCACCCGCACGCACAGCTCACCCCCCAAGAGGCGGAGGCGATCCTCGACTCGGGGCGCGCCCTCGGTCACGACGTCGAGCGGCATCTGGCCGCGGCGATCGCGGCATGTCGCTCCGGTGTGCCGCGTGCCCACTTGATCCCTCGAAAGAGCGACGGCGCGTTGCTCCGCGAATTGTTCACCCAGGATGGCGTGGGGACGATGGTCACCTCCGAGGCCTTCGAGGGTGTGCGTCAGGGTCATCGAGGCGACGTCGGCGGAATTTTGGCGCTGATCGAGCCGCTCGAGGAGCAAGGGATCTTGGTGCGGCGCTCGCGGGAGATGCTCGAAAACGACATCGATCGCTTCACGGTGATCGAGCGTGACGGCATGGTCGTCGCGTGCTCCGCGCTCTATCCCTATCCGGACGACGCGATCGCGGAGCTGGCCTGCCTGGTCGTGCACCCGGACTACCGCACCACGGGGCGTGGGGACCAGCTCCTCCAGTACATCGAGCGGGCTTGCGTGAGCCAAGGTCTCGGGCGTTTGTTCGTGCTGACCACCCAGACGTCTCACTGGTTTCGAGAGCGCGGCTTCGAGAACTGCGCCATCGACGAGGTGCCGCAGGCGCGCCGCTCTGCGTACGATGTCGGACGGCGGTCCAAGATCCTTCTCAAGAATCTCGCCTGACGCATCTGCGCCAAAGCACACAGCTTTCTGATGACGCTTGGATGCCCCTGAGAATCGTGCTACTCGTCCCCGAATTCGCCAATTTGGACGTTGCTGCGTTCTTGATACACCGAAAATGAAGCAGGTCGAGGTCAACCGGCGCCAGGACACGCCAAGCCCGCACACGGATGCGGAGATGGACGAAATCGTCTCGCAGGAGGAGAAAGTCCTCGCGCGCGTCCATCGGACCGTCGAGTCGCGACGCCCCGTACAGCGCGGACAGCTCATCGACTACGACGCCGAGCTGATCGCCCTGCGCGACCAGATTCGGGAGGCTCGGCTCGAGGACATCCCGCCCCTCGTTGAAGAGATGGAGCGGCTTCAGCAGGTCGCCTACCGTCG
>JBATTM010000464.1:0-8790 GCA_049670545.1 Polyangiales bacterium | reverse complement strand
CCCCTTTTATGGGAGGAGTTGGGCGGCGAGGGTGGAAGCGAGTTTGCCGTCGAGGGTGCCGCGGTGACGGGCCATGACTTCTTTCATGACGCGGCCGAGATCCTTTTTGCTGGAGAGGCCGAGGTCGTTGATGATCGCTGTGATCGCCGCGCGCGCCTCCTCTTCGGTGAGCTGCTTGGGGAGGTATCGCTCGATCACGCCGATCTCCGCCTCTTCCTTGGCAGCGAGATCTTCGCGCCCGCCTTCCCGATAGCTCTGCGCGCTGTCGCGTCGCGACTTCACCGCGCGCGCCAGCACAGCGGTTTCGTCGGGATTCTCCATCGAGAGGAGATCCGACTTGAGCATGCGGAGCGTGTCTCGTGTGAGCTCGTCGCGGGCCAGCATCGCCTTCTTGAGGTCTGCATTGAGGGTATCGAGCAGGGGCATGCCCGAAGCCTGGCAGAGCGCTGCGAATCTGCACGGGGACCCTTCGAGCACACGGCGGGTCTGAGATCGCAGTGATCCTGACTAGTTGGCCAGAATCCCTGGATATCAGGCCTTGTAAATTAGCTGTAAACACCTGTTTTTGTTGAGTTTCGTTTGACGACGGCAGTGCCGAGACGCACAGTGGCGGGTCCCAGCCAGTTAAGTTGTTAACAGCTGAGGTGCAGAAAGGACCAACATGTTGTCGGCGGACACACAGGGCACAGCGGGATCGAGCGCTAAGCCCAAGGATTTACTCGACTATCGACCCATCAAGCACGTGGTCGTCCTCGGTGCGAACGGAGCGATGGGCCTCGGAAGCGGCGCGCTTTTCACGAGCGAGGTCGCTCGCGTGACGTTCTTGGCCCGAACCAAGGAGAAGGCCGATGGCGGACTCGCTGCGGCCACGAAGATGGTCCGCTCGAGCACGGTTGCGAAGCGGGTCGACACGGGAAGCTACGATGAGGATTTCGATCGCACCGTCGCGGAAGCTGATCTGATCTTCGAAGCCGTAACCGAGCAACTCGACCTCAAGCGCGAGTTCTTCGAGCGAATCGACAACGTCCGTCGGCCGGACTCGATCGTCGCCACCGTGACATCCGGCCTGTCGATCAACCTGCTTGCCGAAGGCCGCAGCGAATCGTTCCGCAAGAACTTCCTCGGACTCCACTTCTTCAACCCGCCGAACGTCATCGTCGGGACCGAGCTGGTCGCTGGAAAAGACACGGACCCCAAGCTCGTCGACTTCATCGACGCCTACTGCACGAAGCGCCTCGGGCGAGCGATGGTTCGTACGGCAGACACCGCCGGGTTCGCCGGCAACCGCATCGGCTTCAAGGTCCTCAACGAGTGCGCAATTCTCGCCGAAGAACATGGCCCGCTCCTCATCGATGAACTCGTGGGGCCGTACACGGGCCGAGCGCTGACCCCCTTAGCAACCGTCGACCTCGTGGGCTGGGACATCCACCGCGCCATCGTCGACAACATCTACGAGCTTGCTCCGGATGAAGCACACGAGACGCTCAAACTCCCCGAGTACATGGCCGACCTCATGGCCAAGGGAGTGCTCGGTCGCAAGACAGGCGCTGGCTTTTTCGGTAAAGACGACGCAGGCGCGAAGATCGTACTCGACCCGAAGACACAAAAGTACGTTTCAAAGGAGTCGGTTTCGCGGCCGGACATCAGCTTCATCGACGAGATCGCTCGGCTCCATGGAGTCGGGCGCTATCGAGAAGGCATGCAAGCGTTCGCCGCGGCGACAGGCCCCTACGCTGCCATCGCGCAGAAAGTCATCGCTGGGTACATCAGCTATTCGTTCCACCGCGTGGGCGAAGTCACCGACGACATCTCCGGGATTGACCGCATCATGGGGTTCGGCTTCAACTGGGCGCCACCGAGCGTACTCGTCGACACCATCGGTCTGAAGCCCACGATTCAGATGATCGAGAAAGCCGGACTGCCGGTTCCATCGGCTCTGGCCAACGCCCAAGAGGGCACTGTCTTCTTTAGAGACCTGCAAGTGAATGTGGGCAAGTTCTTCGTCGCAGCGTGAGCGAAAGGTTTTGGTGAAATCAATGGCACAGGTTCCAGAAGTCTACGTTCTAGGCGGACATCAAACCGATTTTGCTCGCAACTGGAGCAAAGAGAAGAAACACTTCGTCGCGATGATGCGTGAAGCGGTTCTCGGCGCGCTGCAGAAGACCGACATCGAGCCCGGCGAGATCGAAGTGGCCCATACAGGCAACTTCGCAGGCGAGCTGTACAGCAAACAGGGCCACATGGGCGCATTCTTTCTCGAGATCGACCGGGCGTTCAGCGGCCTCCCAACCGCACGCCATGAAGCCGCGTGCGCGTCAGGCAGCATCGCGATTCTCGCCGCAGGCGCAGAGATCGAAGCGGGCCGATACGACCTCGCTTGCGTGGTCGGCGTCGAGCAAATGAAGACGGTGGGTGCTGGCGAAGGCGGCGACTTCCTCGGAACCGCCGCCTGGTACGAGCTCGAAGCCAAGGGAATCGATTTTCCGTTTCCGAAGCTATTCGGAAAACTCGGCGACGAGTACGACAGGCGCTACGGCCTGAAAGACGAGCATCTCGCGGAGATCAGCACCATCAACTACGCGAACGCGAAGCTGAACCCGAACGCACAAACACGCACGTGGTACATGAACTACGAGCACGCGATGAGCCGTGACGAGTTCAACGGAAACATCGGCGGTCGCATCCACATCTCGGACTGCTCGCAGGTGACCGACGGAGCCGCAGCGTTGCTTCTCGCCTCGCCCGAATACGCGAAGAAGTGGGCAGATCGTGTGGGTGTGCCCCTCTCGTCGATCCCTCGCATCAAAGGGTGGGGTCACCACACCGCGCGCATTCGGTTCGAAGACAAGATCGCGGAGAGCGCCAACGACGAGTACGTGCTCCCTCACGTCCGCTCGACCGTGACTGACGCGCAGAAGCGTGCGGGCATCGCCGACACCAGCGGAATCGACGCCATCGAAACCCACGACTGCTTCACCACGTCGGAGTACATGGCGATCGACCACTTCGGTCTGACCGCGCCCGGCGAGAGCTGGAAAGCGATCGAGGAGGGCGTCATCGCACACGACGGCACGACCCCGATCAACCCGAGCGGCGGTCTGATCGGCGCTGGACACCCAGTCGGTGCGACCGGTGTGCGCCAGGTGCTCGACTGCCACAAGCAAGTCACCGGCCAAGCGGGCGACTACCAAATCGAGAAGGCCAACAACCTCCAGACGCTCAACATCGGCGGAAGCGGCACGACCAGTGTCAGCTTCATCATCGGCGCCTGAGCTCCCCGCAGACACGATCCCCCGCCCTGCGCCCGACCGCCCGCCTGAGACGCCGGCGGGTCGCGTGAGGGGTCGGGGTGATCGAGTGCCGTTCGGCTGCTAGAGCGGCGCCATGCGGTATTCACGGGCGTTCATTCCGACGCTGAAAGAAGTCCCGAAGGACGCGACGATGCCGTCGCACGTGCTGATGCTGCGGGCGGGCTACGCACGCATGGTCGGCGCTGGAATCTACGAGCTATTGCCTCTCGGGACGCGCGTTCTTCACAAGATCGAGCGCATCATTCGGGAAGAGATGGATGGAGCCGGGGCGCAGGAACTCTTGATGCCCACGTTTCTGCCCAGCGAGTACTTCAAGGAGTCCGGCCGCTGGGAAGTCTACGGCCCAACGCTCCTTCGCATCAAGGACCGAAAGGGTGGCGAGTATCACCTTGCCCCCACCCACGAAGAGATCGTGACGGACGTGGTCCGTCGTGAGGTGAAGAGCTACCGGCAGCTCCCCCTCAACCTCTACCAGATTCAAAATAAGTTCCGAGACGAACCCCGGCCTCGTGCCGGCCTTCTGCGCTGCCGCGAGTTCATCATGAAGGATGCATATTCCTTCGACGTCTCCGAAAGCGCCGCACTCGAGAGCTACGACCAGATGCAGGCGACTTACCACCGTATCTTCCAGCGCCTCGGGCTCGAGTATCGGGTCGTCCAAGCCGATAGCGGGGCGATCGGCGGCAAGCAGAGTGCCGAATTTCAGGTCTTGGCACAGACCGGCGAAGATTGGATCGTGGCCTGCAACAGCTGCGACTACGCCGCCAACGTCGAGGTCGCCAAGCCGGGCCCCGCCGCCGAAGGAGAGGTCGATGCGTCGCAGATGGGCGCGATCGAGAAGGTCAAGACGCCCAAGACTCACACGATCGAGGAGGTCGTCGAATTCTTCGGGCCAGGCATCACCGCGGCGAATACGCTCAAGTCACTCTTGTACGTTGCGGGCGACGGGCTGGCCCTGACGGTGGTGCGGGGCGATCATGAGGTCAACGAAGTCGGGTTGGCGCGCGAACTCGAAGTCGACGAAGTGGTTCTCGCCTCGGACGCGGCAGTCCGCGAGGCCACGGGGACCGCGGCGGGCTTCGTGGGCCCGGTAAACTTCAAGGGGCGCATCGTCGTGGACCGAGACGCCGCGGCGGTGCTCGACGCGATCGCCGGCGCTGGCGAGGCGCCATTCCACCTCAAGAACGTGAACTACGGCCGCGACTACGAAGGCGAGATCCGCTCGATTCGACAGGCCACGGCAGGCGACCCGTGCCCAAACTGCGATGGCGTGCTCGCGTTGTACCGCGGCATCGAGGGTGGCCACATCTTCGTCCTCGGCACGCACTACAGCGACAAGATGAACGCCACGTTCCTCGACGATCAGGGGGAGAGCCGCGCGGTCGTGATGGGCTGCTACGGGATTGGGGTTACACGGCTGATCGCGGCGCTCATCGAACAGCACCACGACGCGCAAGGGATTCGCTGGCCGGTGCACGTGGCGCCTTACGAGATCATCGTGACCCCGATCGGAAAGGACGACGAGCCCCTACACAAGGCGACCGAGATCTACGACGCGCTGCGGGAGGCGGGCGTAGAGGTCCTCCTGGATGACCGCGGAGAACGACCGGGCGTGAAATTCAAAGACGCCGATCTCTTGGGGATTCCACTGCGGATCACCGTGGGGGCACGGGGCCTCAAAGAGGGGACGGTCGAACTGAAGGCGCGAACGGCTGATGCCTCCACGGACGTACCGATTGACGAGATCATCACTGAGGCGCGCGCGGCGCTTCACGCACTGCGGGGGTGACCAGGTGTCGGGCGATCAGGATCAATACGAAACTCCCGCGCGCCCAACCCTTTGGCTGGCGCTCGGATTCGCGATCTTGATCGCGTTGGGCGTCGTCACGGTGTTGATGCCGGAGGTTGAAGACGAGGCCATCGAAGAGTCAGCGACCTCACAAGAGAGCGACGACACTTACGACGACAACGAGAAAGCACCGCCCGAGTGAATCAGTTTGGTGCGCGGTAGACGAAAACGCACGAAACAACAACCCATTCTTTGCGTCGCAGGTCACAAAACTGCAATCTTGGAAGGGCGTGACGTGGCGTTCCCTCATCGTGTTCGGTACCACCGGCCTACTCTCAGTCGGGGCCCCGTCCTACGGGCACGCATCCCCGGACTTCCCGATGTGCGTCGCCGATCAAGGAAGCTTGATCGAGTCCCCCGTCAGCATCGTGCGCCCCTGGGCTACCCCGATGTGCGGCCCCTACCCAGCGCCCCCCACGAACGCGGAACCAAGGCCGTTGTCCGAACGTGCCATCGAGGCATACCGCGCAGCGTCGCGCCTGATTGTCGAAGCCGCGTACGAAGGGGCGCGACTGGAGCTCGACCTCGCCAGCGAAGGGCTTCCACGGGTCCGGGACCACATCTTCCTTCAAAAGGCGCGGCTCGAGCTTCTGCGCGGGCGCCCGGAGCAGGCAGCCGTCTTCTTCGTAGAAGCATCCGATACCATTCACGAATCCGTCAGGATTCAGGCCTCCTTTGGGCGCACCCTCGCACTCCTTCGGGCAGACGACCCAAGTGCAGATCAGGCGCTCCACGACCTTCTGTGGACGTACCCTTCCGTTCCTGACCGAACCGAGTTGCTCTACGAGCAGGCGCGGAGCCTGAGTCGACGAGGGCGCGAGCAAGATGGCGCTTTGGTTCTCCACAGGATCCGGGTCGAACATCCGGGAACCCCGCTTGGGGAACGGGTCATCGATGATCTGGATCGATTCGCGCGACTCGGGGTCGCCGTCCCCGTTCTGTCTGATGAGGAGCGCGTGGCGATCGCGCACCAACTCGTTCGTTCGGGACCTCTCGATCGAGCGAAGTCGGAAGTGAACGCGCTTTTGGAAGCCGCGCTGCCCACCGAACAAATGGCGAGGGTCCACTACTTGGCGGGGCGCCTCGCGCGGAATGAAGGTCGTTGGGACGAGGCGGTGACGTACCTTCGTACCGCTCACGCGCTTCCCGAGATCAATCCTGCGACCGCCCAGGAGATCGAACAACGCGCCGACGATCTGGGAGAGACAGCGTCGGCAAGAGAACGCGAGGTCGCGACGTCGTCGATCGATCGCCGAACGGCCGGGCGCTCGCTCACCGCGATCCCGAGTAGCCGTCTTTGTGAGATTCTGGAGATCGCGTCGGCCGCGTCGATGGCTGAAGTAGTGGATGATGTCCTCGTGACACTGGCTGCGCGGGAAGGGGTTCCAAAGTCGTACCTCTTCGACGCGGCCATGGCGGCCGCAGGTACCGGAAGCGAAGGCCTCATCATCGCGGTGCTCGACCGAATCGCCAAGGGCAGCTCGCGACTCCGAGTAGCCGCGAGCTATCACCTCGGCCGCGCCCACGAACGCGCGGGCCGCGCCGAGACCGCGAAGCTACGCTATCTCCAAGTCGCGGAAGCCGGCGACTCCTACTATGAATTGTGGGCAATCAACGGGCTGAGCCGACTTGCCGCGGGCAAACGGGTCGAGGCCCCCGAAGGCCTCAGCGATTCGAAACAACACGGGCTCCCACGGCCCCCCCAGTCGACCGACGCAGACCTCGCGGACGCACTGGATCCGATCGCCGACCGTCACAGCAGTACCTTTCCAGGGGTGGGTCGAGCTGCGGACCTCCTGCGGATCGGTGAACGCGACGCCGCAACCGAGGAGCTGTTCGAAGCGTATCTCCACTGGCGGCACGCGCTCGGTAAGCCCGTCGCACGAGCAGGTCTCGATTCAGTTGCCCGTGCCGACAGTCGTTCCCATGGGGCGGTCGCGACAGACGTGATCGACGCCAGGGTCGCGTTGAGCGATGCCGATCGCGCAACTCTCTCAGCGACGGCCGCGGCGCTCGGAGACTCCGGCACCGCCGGCGGCTTCGCCGGACCAAGTTACATCGAGGCGTTGCCCCGCGCATACGAGTGGCTCGTCGTGCCAGCTGCGGCCCGGTACGGCCTCGACCCCAACTTGCTTCTCGCCGTGATGCGGGTTGAAAGCGCATATCAGCAGCACATCGTATCGTACGCAGGCGCGGTCGGCCTCATGCAGATCATGCCCCGCACGGGGCGACTCATCGCACATGCGGTTGGCCACGAGAACTTTTCGCCAGCCGATCTTCTCGATCCGAAAACGAACGTCGAGTTCGCTGCTTGGTACCTGACATCGTTGATTCACCGTTTCGACGGTCGACTGCCCCTCGCGATAGCCGCCTATAACGGAGGCCCCCACAACGTCCGTCGTTGGATGCAGGAGTCGTCGGACGGCACCTCGGTCGATGTGCTGCTCGAGCGAATCCCCTTCACGCAGACCCACCGCTACGTTCGACGTGTGCTGGTGTACTACGACGCGTACCGCAAGCAACAGGCACTCACCGCTCCCCGTCTCTCGACTGCACTTCCCGTGCAACGCGTCGATCCACTTTCTTTCGGATACAACCGCCGCATGGACGCGACCGAGGTCGACGTAGTCGTAATTGGGGCGGGTGTGGTCGGAGTCGCGTGCGCACTCGATCGGGCGCGTGCGAGCGACCGCGTTGCATTGCTGGAACGAGACATCGGCCCCGGTCGAGAGATCTCGAGCCGCAATAGTGGGGTCGTCCACGCCGGGCTGTACTACCCAGACGATTCCCTCAAGACGCGGCTCTGCGTTCAAGGAAGAGACCGCCTCTATCAGTGGTGCGAGACCCACGGAGTTCCGCACGCGCACACGGGCAAGTTGATCGTCGCCACGAGTGCGCTCGACGACGCGCGCCTCCGGGCGCTCGCGAGCCACGCCGCGGAGGTCGGAGCCGGCAGGCTCGAATGGTTGTCTGCGACCGAGGCTCGTGCTCGCGAACCGGAACTCTCGTGCGTGTCGGCACTCTATTCACCCAAATCTGGCGTCGTGGACGTCCATGAACTCATCGCCAGCTTGCTTACGGCGTTCCGCGCGGCAGGCGGTGACGTCGCGTTCCGAACTTCGGTCGTCGGAATTGAGCGGAACGGGCCTCGATGGATCGTGCGAACCATCGACACGATGGGCCGCGCCTCCGAGATCGTGACGAGACGAGTGATCAACTCGGCGGGCCTGCAAGCGGTGGATATCGCGGCGATGTCAGGGCTCGTCATGGATCCACCGTGGCGATTGTATCCTTGCAAGGGTTCGTATTTCTCGCTCGGTCCTGCTGCGCCGCCCACCAAACACAGCTTGATCTATCCCCTGCCCACGGGAGGCGGCCTCGGAGTACACATCACGACCGACCTCGCGGGGGGCCGTCGAGCCGGGCCGGACGCCGAGTACATCGACGAGGTCAACTACGACGTCGATGAGTCACGCGCGGTGCAATTCGCGGAGGCCGTCGCGCGCTACCTTCCAGGCGTGACCCGTGCGCACTTGTCCCCGGACTATGCCGGCGTCCGACCGAAACTCGTCGGCCCCAAGGGAGGGTTCGCGGATTTCGTCATCGAGGCCCCGCCCTCCCAACCAGGGG
>JBATTM010000463.1:0-5048 GCA_049670545.1 Polyangiales bacterium | reverse complement strand
TGAGAGGGCAGGTCCGTATCCAGAATGCTTGCGAGGGTGGGGTACACGTCGACCAGTGAGGCTTGCGAGCGAATCCGTGTGCCCGGCGGGAAATCCGGCGCCACGATGATGAGAGGGACATGAAGCTGTTCGCGGTGAACGGTCGACAGATGGCCCATCGACCCATGCTCCTTGAACTCCTCTCCATGGTCCGAAGTCACGATCACCACCATCGGCTCCAGAAGCTCGAGAGTCTCGAGACGGCTGAGCAGGCGACCGACTTCTTGATCCACGTAGCTGATTTCTCCGTCGTAGAGGCCAATCACGTACTCGTAGTCTTGAGGTGACGGAAAATCACGATCGGCGAATACGTTTCGTGCGGGTCGTAGTAGTGGACAAAGACAAAGAAAGCCTCGGGTTCCTGCCCACGTCTTTGGTGGAACAGGTGCCAATCTAGCCAGTCGATGACGGTGCTCGTCTGCGTCTCTGCACGCACGATTTCTCGATGGCGATAGAAGAAGTCGAACCCCTTCCCGAACCCCCAGTGCTTGGCGAGAAACGGGTGCGTGACGAAGGCAGACGTTCGATACCCGAGCTCGTTGATCGACTGGGTCAGCGTACGAACGTTCGGGTCGAGCCGTCGACTTCGGGATTCGAGCTTGTGGAACGACGGATAGAGCGAAGTGAAGATCGACATATGGCCCGGTAAGGTCCAAGGCGCTGTGCTGAGGGCGTTCTCGAACACGACTCCCCGTGCAGCCAACGTGTCTAGGTTCGGCGAAGTGTCGCGGTCGTACCCGTAACAGCCGAGATGATCGGCCCCAAGGGTATCGATAGAGATGAGCAGCACGTCGGGATTGGTTTGGGTGGTCCCTGCTGACTCGGGCAGCGGATCGCCCGAGCGTCGCCAGGTGACGAACTCGAGAGCCTCCAGCGCTCGGCGAGAACCGGCTGCACTCCGAACCGTCTCCTGCATGCGTTCGTCGAATGACGGGTCGTCGGAATCCGCGAGGACGATCGCGGCTGCGAACGGAATCTCATCGTCGCTCGCCTCCAGAGCACGAAAATCGAAAGCACTCGCTGGGGGAGTCGAAACCACCGGGGCTGGCGGAGCTACAGGGGCCGGGTCGTGCCGATCGACAGAGACCCAGACGCCCAAGGCAACCGACCCCAAAACGACCAAGGGAAGCGCCATTCTTATCCGTCGACTCATATCTCACGAGAGTTCCTTCGCGCCAATTTGTGCCACACTTCGTTCCTCGTCGCGAGGCCCGCGAACCCCGGGCGGGTGAGCAGCGTGTGGTTCGGTGTGCGCATCACCACTGGCACCCGGGCTCCCCTTGCATCAGACTCTGCCCGTGCCGGGCAGGCTTCTTTCGCGACAGTTCTATTCGCGTGATGCGTTGGAGGTCGCGCGCGACTTGTTGGGCCAAGAAATATGGCATGAAGACGTCGCGCTACGCATCACCGAGGTCGAGGCTTATCGTCATCCCGACGACAGCGCGAACCACTGTCACGTGGGTCGAACGCCTCGCAACGCAACGATGTGGGGGCCTCCTGGGCGCGCGTACGTGTACCTCTGCTATGGCATGCACCAGTTGCTGAACTTCGTGACGAATCCGAACGGGGAAGGGGCTGCCGTGCTGATACGGGCGTGTGAGCCTATCGCCGGTGAAGCGATCATTCGACGACGACGCGGGGGGAAAGATGGGCCTGTCTCGCTCACGGGGCCGGGCAAAGTGGGTCAAGCGCTTGGCCTCGATACCTCGTTCTGTGGGCAGGCTGTCTATCGCAGCGGCGGTCTCGAGGTTCGCGAAGGCACACAACCGGCGCGCGTCGCGGTTGGGGCCCGCATCGGAATCGATTCCGCGAAGCCGGAGCACCGGGACGCGCTGTGGCGGCTCGCTGAGGCCGGATCACGTTGGGTGAGCCACCCCGGCGCATTGCAGGAGGTGCGCGCATGAGCCGGCTGCGGACCACGTCGCAAGCCGAGACGAATGGCGTCCTCGTGGAGGTGCAGAGCGAGTACCTCGAGGAGCAATCGAATCCGGCAACGCGGCGATTCGTCTTCGGGTACACGATCACGATTACGAACACGGGGAGCGAGGTGGTTCAGCTCCGTTCGCGGCACTGGATCATCACAGACGGCCTCGGCGAGGTCGAAGAGGTCAAAGGGCCGGGGGTCGTCGGCGAAGAGCCGGTGCTTCGGTCAGGCGAGAGGTTCCGGTACAGCAGCGGTGCAGTCCTCACGACCGAACGCGGCACGATGAAGGGCACATACCAGATGCACTATCCGGGTGGCGGTCAGTTCGACGCCACCGTCGGCGAGTTCCTACTCGAGCGCCCCTACTCGCTGAACTGAAAATTAACCCTACGTAAAAGGGGACAGTCCCCTTTAGTTGGGCCCGTTAGTTGGGGGCGTCCCAGGCGGTTTTGATGGCTTTGTAGGTTTCGATGCCGCGCTCGGTGAGATCGAGGGCGCCGGCGCCGACGAGGCGCTGGTGGACTTGTTTGGGGTCGGTGTCCCAGCCAGCCGGGACCTCGAGTTTGACGTTCACGGGGACGCCGCCGAGAAGGCCCTGTTCTTCCAGCGTCCACAACGCCTCCGCGGCCAGAAACTGACCTGCGATCTTGCGGAACTCCGGCGCCAGGTGGCTGGCGAGCGGGAAGACGTCGTAGAGGCCGACTTCGTCTGCCGGGACCGAAAGTGGCTGGCGCAGTGCTTTGAATACCGGCGCCGCAATCGGGAGCTCGACGAGGTCGAGCCCTGCGATGTCTTGGCCCTGCGTGGCCATCAACGAGCGCTCGAGGGCGTCACCGTGGCTGCGGGTGATCGCCGCAGGGCGGGCGGAACCGTCCAGGAGAACGGTGAGCACTAGGTAAGGACGTGGATCTCGGTCTTCCGTCATTTTCGGAGCGTCTCACTAGCGCATTTGTGAGGACTTGGGTAGTGGTCGTCGCCTTGACGGGTGCCGGGCAAGTCGGTAGCTGCTCCCGCCCAATGCGCATCGAGATCCATCCGACACATCCGCAGCCCCGCCGTGTCAAACAGGTGACCGAAATCCTCCAACGGGGAGGGGTGGTGGTGTACCCGACGGGCACGGTGTACGGGCTCGGTTGCGATATCCACCAGAAGCGTGCGGTCGAGCGGATCTACCAAATTCGACAGTTGAAGAAGGACCACCCGCTCAGCTTCATGTGCCCTGACCTCAGCCGAATCGCGCACTATGCGCACGTCGATGATTTCGCATATCGCATCATGAAACGACTGATTCCTGGTCCGTACACGTTCGTCCTTCAGGCCACCCGGGAGGTGCCGAAGATGCTCGTCCGTAAACAGAAGACGGTAGGGATTCGCGTGCCAGATCACCCTGTCGCCCACGCGCTCATCGAGGCGCTCGGCAGCCCGATCGTGTCGACGTCGGCGATCTTCGAAGGCGAGGTGCTCAACGATCCCGACGTGCTCCACGCACGCTTTGGGCACGCGGATGCATTCGTGGACTCGGGCTGGGGCGGGATCGAGCCGTCGACCGTCATCGATCTCACGGGGGACGAGGCAGTCGTGATCCGCCAGGGCGCGGGCTCTATCGACCTGCTCTAAGCCCCAGCGCCGCCGCGGACTTCCGCGATGATGCTCCGCAAAAGCTGCGTCCACTCTTCGTAGCGCGGTGCCTTGCGCATCTGTTCGACGAGGCGTTCTGCGGACCACTCGTCGCGACCTTGGTACTGCCGGACGGCAGCCCAGTTCGCGAGGTGCCCATCCCACTGCTCACTGGTCCACGACCCGACCTCGCCCGAGCGAAAGATGAAGAGATGGTCGTCGGCCAAGTCCGCGCCTGCGATCCAAAGGCCCGTATCCGCGACGAAGGGCCCGAGCACCCGGATCACGAGTTGCCGTTCCGCGGCCCGCCCGAGCGGCTCGAGGGCGCGATCGAATTGCTCCCAGCTCCGCGTCAGGGTGCGGACCCGCTCTTCTGAAATCGGCATGTGCGGCTTGAAGGCACCCGGCGCGACCCGCGCATCATGGTCGTCGTAGATGCGGACCCCATGTCGGTCTTCTGCGGTCCGATACGCCCGCACGGCGTCCTCTCGTGAGGTCTGCCCGTCGAGGTGCGCCATCAAGGAAGCGATCAAGGAGCTGGTCAAATGATGCTCGTCTCAGTTGGGGGCATTGTGATCGGTTTCTTGCTCTGCGGAGGCAGCATGCGCGGGGGGGTGGCTCCCAAGGAGAGCCCGAACGCGATCGAGGATCTGGTTGGCGAGGGCGGCCTTGGACATTTCCGGCAGCGGGGTAGCGGAGGTCGAGTCGACGAGGGTGGCGCGGTTGGTGGGGCCACCAAGCCCATCGCGCGCGGCGTTTGCCACGATGAGATCGGCCTGCTTCTTCTCGAGTTTGCCTCGCGCCGCGGCCGCGAGGTCTTGCGTCTCGAGCGCGAAACCAACCAAGACCGCCGGGTGATGCGTACGCGAGGCCCCGACGTCCGCGAGGATGTCTGGGTTGCGCACGAGCTCGAGCGTGAGTTTCCCGCCCTTCTTGATTTTCTGGGGCGCGGCCTCAGTCGGTCGGTAGTCCGCGACCGCGGCCGCCATCACGACCACGTCGGTTTCCGCGAAGCGCGTCATCACGGCCTCGTGCATCTCGCGCGCGGACCGGACGTGCACGACGTCCGCGCCTTCAGGATCTGGCAAGTGGACCGGCCCCGCGACGAGGGTGACCTGTGCGCCCCGGCGCAGTGCTTGGGCAGCGATCGCGTAGCCCATCGTCCCGCTCGATCGATTGCCCAGAAAGCGGACCGGGTCGAGGTCTTCATGCGTGGGGCCCGCGGTGACCAGGATTCTCGCGCCGGTGAGGTCGTCCCCACGGGACCCGTGATCCTCGAGTGCGTCGACGATGTCGAGGGGCTCCATCATGCGGCCCGCGCCGATTTCGCCATTGGCGAGAGGCCCGGTGACTGGCCCGAGGAAGGTGGCGCCTCGTTCGCGGAGAAGCGTGGCGTTCTGCTGCATCGCCGGGTGCGCCCACATGCGGTGGTGCATCGCCGGTGCGAAGAATACAGCGCCTCGGGCAC
>JBATTM010000462.1:0-1595 GCA_049670545.1 Polyangiales bacterium | reverse complement strand
TCGAACCGCTCCGAGGTTTGGGGCACCGCCCGGAACGCTTCGACGGCTTGTTCTAGCTGTTCGGTCTCGTAGTAGAGGCGGCCCAGCGCTAGGTACGTCAGCTCGACGGTTTCGGCCTCTTGATCGTTGGCCGGGGCCTGGTCGAGCGCGGACCGAAACGCCGCTATCGCATCGATGTATTCGGTGCGCAAGATGTGGATCGTGCCGACGAAGTACCGGGCGCGAAGCGAGTACGCGGTCCCGCTCTTGATGCTGGCGAACCCTTGGCGGGAACGCTCGAGCTGCGGCTGGTCGATGCCGCGGATCGCCTCGTCCGATGGAGCGTTGAGGACCTGGGCGATCGGCACCGCCCGGTTGTAGAGGTACTTGGCCCGAAAGTACGTCGTCGTGACCGAGAGGGCCGCGGACGGAAGCGCTTCGAGCTTGGCGAAGTAGGCGTCGACGCCGCGGAAGTCTTGCGTGTTGATCGCGATCTCGATCAGCCGGCTCAGCGACGGCTCGAGGAACGACTTGAACTCCGGCTGGGTGCCTCGGTCGATGATCTCTTCGTAGCGACGCTTGGCGCCCAAGTTGTCGCCGGCCAGAAAGAGCGACTCACCGAGGAGAAACAGCGCCTCCGGGTAGGCGCGATGTGTCGGGTAGTGCTCCACGATGTCCGTGAACAGAATCGCCGCCCGGAGGTAGTCTTCGAGTCGCAGGTAGAGTTCTCCGTCTGTGAGGCGCTCCTCGACGAACGTGTTGCTCTTCAGTGTTTCCACCCGGACCTGCTGGTTGAGCAGTCGCGAGGCATCGGACTCGATATCGGCGAGCTGGCGGCTCATCTGATTGAGATCCTGGGCATTGGCGGCGGGGCACAACGCCGCCCACGCGACACTCAAGACGCACGCAACCGACGCGACTCGTAGGAGCCGAGGTCCGAACGCGCTGCCCCTTCCAAGTGTCGGTGAGGGCGGCGATGGTGGCGCCCCACGGCGGTGCATTACCGAACGCCCTCACCCTCTACGTCGGGCCTCGCCTGACGCTCGATGCGTTCGATGTAGCGCACCGCCGGACGCTCTTCGAGAGGCGTCGTCGGCCCACCCTTTTCGTAACCGACGACTACCACCGTCGCGACGCGTCCTTCCGGCACCGAGAACGAGTACGTGGATCGAACTTTGAAGCGATACCCCTTGAGGTAGGAGAACACGCCGTAGCCGTGTCCGCGGTACTCGAGGTTGACCGTCAGTGTGTGTTCGCCGGGCACGATGGAGCCGTTGTAGACCTCGAACTCCTTCTGATCGCCTAGCGTGCCCTCTTCGTCTGCCTTGGTGAAGATCGGAGCGCCGTCGAGGGCGTAGACGACGCGCACGAGCTTGAACCCCTCGGACATTCGGTTCTCGTGGATGATGACGGCCTGTCCGCCGCCGACCACGCCTTCGAGTACCGTCTCGGCCAAGAGCGACAGCCGTGCCTTCGATCGAAAGATCTGCTCTTTGAGCTCGTTGATTCGCTGCTCGAGATCTCGGAGGCGAACCGCATACGTGCCGGCGTCGATGGGCGTACTCGCCGCGGGCGCCTGCGTGCTCGTCGGGGGTGCCGCGGGCGCCGTCTCGGGC
>JBATTM010000461.1:0-9293 GCA_049670545.1 Polyangiales bacterium | reverse complement strand
GTGCTCGATGGAAAGCCATTTCCCACCACGACCGCGGACGCCGTGAGGACCATGCGGGTCATCGACGCGACATACGAAGCCGCCGGACTGCGACCACGAGGCAACGCGTAGCTCACCTGCTCGTCGCCACAAAAAAGCAGGCACGGACTCGGTCCGTACCCGCCTTCTTTCGAACGCCGGTCGTAGACCTAGGCGCTCACGAACTGTTTCAATGCGGCGTCACCATGGACGTTGCGAAGCTTCCGCAACGCCAGTGCCTGAAGCTGGCGGATCCGCTCGCGGCTGAGCCCGAACTCACGACCGATCTCAGCGAGGGTGTGAGACTCTTTCTCGCCGATACCGAATCGCATGCGGATGATCCGCTGCTCGCGTGGATTGAGTGTCTCGAGCGCGCGCATCACGGTCATCGACAAGTCCTCGTCGATCACCGAGTCCATCGGTGTGCTCCCCTCGTCATCGGAGATCAGGTCGCGAAGCTCACTGTTGCCGTCGTTCCCGACCGGCATCTCGAGAGACACCGTATCCCGTGAGATCATGAGAAGGTTGGCGATCTGCTCGGTCGGAAGTTTCATTCGGGTCGCGATCTCGGCAGGCGTTGGCTCGCGGCCGAACTCGCCAGTCAGTTTGCGGGTCATACCCGTTACCTTGGTGAGGAGCTCGCATGCGTGTACCGGGATTCGAATGGTCCGTGCTTGATCGGTGGTGGCCCGTGCCATCGACTGACGAATCCACCATGACGCGTACGTAGAAAGCTTGTAGCCGCGACGGTAGTCGAACTTGTCGATGGCGCGCATGAGGCCCATGTTCCCCTCCTGGATGAGGTCCATGAACGGAAGCCCACGCTTCAGATACTTCTTCGCGATTGCGACGACCAATCGCAAGTTGGCTTCCACCATCTCGGCCTTGGCCCGTTCTACCGAGGTCAGTGCAGCGTTCACGAGTCCCTGAAGCTTGCGTAGCTGGTTTGCGGAAAGGCCCGAGTCCTCTTCAGCCTTCTTGCGAGCGCTGGTGCCATCATCCAAACAGTCGACGTACGAGTCGAGCGCGCACAGCACCGATTCGAATGAGGCGTCGATCACGGCTTCCCGTACGGCGAGGCCTTCCTCGTCCACCCGCCGGCACACCTCGACGATCTCTTCGGGGTGCAGTTTGCTCTCGAGTATGGCGTCGTAAATCTCCTGCCGACCCCGCTCGATCTGTCGTGCGAGCTCGACCTCTCCCTCGCGCGTCAACAGACTGACCGCGCCCATCCAATCGAGGTAGGTCTGCACGGGCTCTGCGCTGAGGAGGTTGGTCTTCTCCGACCCCTTCGCCCCGCGTCGGCGGTCCGAGCGGCGATTCCTGCCGGGCTTGACGGTCACTTCGATGCCCGCGGTCTCGATCCGACGCAGAAACTTTCGGACCGTCCCCTGCGTGGCGCCGATCCTGGCGACAACTTCGGAAGCTTCATCATAGGTGATCCATCCACGTCCGCGTACGGCGTCGATGGCTTCCTTCATCATCTCGGTTTCGTTGGCTTTATTGGTCTCGGTCATCGGTCGATCTCCCGTGGTGTCCCGGTGTTTCTTCGCCTGGAGTACCACCATGTTGGAAAATTAGCAACCATACGATCAAAAAAATATGTTTATACTGTGAACGAGTCCTCACTGTGAGGTGTCGTACTTTTCCGTCATCTGTGGAAGTCATTGATTTCTCAGGGCGTTTTAGGGTACGGCTCAGCGCCATGGCCGGATTCGCCGAGTACGACGAATACGACGCGATGGGCTTGGCGGAACTGGTCCGTACAGGGCAGCTCCAGAGCCAGGAACTCGTCGAGGAATGCATTGCCCGAATCGAGCGAGTGAATCCGCGCATCAACGGCGTGGTCCGCCCTCTGTATGCACGCGCGAGAGATCAGGCGGCAGCCCCGCTCTCGAAGGGGCCCTTCGCCGGCGTGCCCTTTCTCGTGAAGGACCTGATTCAGTGCATTCCGGGCGTTCCGACCGAGCAGGGCTCGGTCTTTTGGCGGGGTTGGACTCCGCAGGCGGAGACCAACCTGTACCAGCGGTGGCGTCGTGCCGGTGTGATCCCCGTAGCCAAGACAGCGACGTCGGAACTCGGGTTGCTACCTGTGACGGAGACCGACCTCTGTGGTGCCACCCGCAACCCTTGGAGCCTCGGTAGAACTCCGGGCGGCTCGAGTGGTGGTTCCGGTGCTTGCGTTGCCGCCGGCATCGCGCCCTTCGCGTCGGGGGGCGACGGCGGGGGTTCGATTCGCATCCCCGCTTCCTGCTGCGGGTTGTTTGGCCACAAGCCCGCGCGCGCCCGCAACCCTTCGGGACCCCAGGTCAGCGAACACTGGTCGGGCTTCGTGTCTGAGCACGTCTTGAGTCGCAGTGTGCGGGACAGTGCCGCCATGCTCGACGCCACGCATGGGCCGGAGTCGACGTCGCCCTACTACGCTGCACCGATCGAAGGATCGTTCCTTGCTGCCACGGAAAGCGATCCGCGCCCCTTGCGGATCGCGTTTCATTGCGAACCCGCGTTTCCCGCGACGGTTCACGAGGACTGCAAAGAAGCGGTTCGGGACGCGGCGCGCCTATGCGAGGAACTCGGGCACCACGTGACCGAAGTGTCTCCGGGACACGATCCGGCTGCGCTCGGTCGCGCGCTTGTGATCGTGCTCGGCTGCGACATCGCCGCGGAGATCAAACAAGCCGAGCGTGTCGTGGGTCGTCCTGCGACCGCCAAAGACTTCCAACTGACGACTTGGATCAGCCACATGTTGGGAAAGGCAGTGACCGGACAAGACTTCGTCACCTCCCTGTGGACACTGCAAGCTGAGGTGCGCCGGCTCGTCGAGGTTTACCGCAACTACGATTTGGTCCTGACGCCGACGCTCGGGTTGCCGCCGGTCGAGATCGGGGAGCTCGCGCCGCGCGGCTTCGACGGTGCCGCGCAGAAACTGTTGGCCGCGACAGGCTGGAAAGCACCGCTTGCCATTCCCGCTCTGATCGACTCGGCCGCACAAAGCACGTTCTCGTTCGTTCCGTTCACGCCGATCGCGAATGTGTCCGGGCAGCCGTCGATGTCCGTGCCCTTGTGGTGGAACGACCAAGACCTCCCAATCGGCGTGATGTTCACGGGTCGCCCCGAAGCGGAGCCCACCATGTTCGCGCTCGCAGCCCAACTCGAGCGTGCGCGCCCATGGAACGATCGGCGCCCGCCCGTCTTTGGATAGCTCCAAATATCTCATAATTACGGCCCACTTGCACTGATTGAGCATTCATTCATATTTCGGTTGCTCGCTCCCGAGCCCACCTTCTAGGATTCACGCGCCATGTCCCAAGAACAGCGCTACCCAGTTCTGCGCACGAAGGTCGAACCCGACTCAGAATCGTTTCAGACGAACCGCGAAGGGAACCTCGCTGCGTTAGCCACGATTGCGGAGGCGCAGACGAAGGCCAATCTGGGTGGCGGTCAGAAGTATATCGACCGTCACCTTTCGCGTGGTCGCATCCTTCCGCGACAGCGAATCGAGATGATGCTCGATCGAGACAGTTTCTTTCTCGAGATCGCGCCTCTTGCGGGCCACGGCGTCAAGGGCGAAGTCACCGGCTCTTCGGTCGTTGGGGGCATTGGCTTGGTAAGCGGTGTCGAGTGCTGTCTCGTTGCGAGTGAAGCCACCGCGAAGGGTGGGGCAATCACGCCGACGAGCATGCTGCGAAGCGGACGGCTCGCGGAAGTCTGTGAGCAGAATCGTCTCGTCGGCTTGAGCCTCATCGAGTCGGCGGGCGCGGACCTGCCGAATCAGGACAAAATATTCGTGCACGGCGGGGCAGGGTTTCGGCAGCTCACGCAACGATCCGAGCACAAGATTCCCACGATTTGCATCGTGTTCGGAAGCTCGACCGCGGGTGGCGCGTACCTCCCCGGGATGAGCGACTATGTCGTGATGGTGAAGGAGCAAGCGCAGGTGTATCTCGCGGGGCCGCCACTCGTGAAGATGGCGACCGGCGAAGAGACCAATCACGAAGAGCTGGGCGGAGCCGAGATGCACTCGACGCTCAGCGGCGTCTCTGACTATCTCGCCGAGGACGAGCTCGACGCGATTCGACTCGGTCGGGAGATCGTGTCGCATCTCGAATGGAAGAAGGGTGCGACCCCGCGCCCGCGTCTCGTCGAAGCGCCCCTGCACGATCCCGAGGAATTGCTTGGGATCGCGTCGTCCGATGTACGCCTGCCGTTCGACCAACGAGAGGTCATCGCGCGCGTCGTCGACGGGTCGCGCTTCAGCGAGTTCAAGCCCTCGTACGGAAAGACGATGCTCTGCGGCTGGGCACATATTCACGGGTTTCCCGTGGGTATCTTGGCCAACAACGGCACGATCTTCAGCGAGAGCGCCAACAAGGGTGCGCAGTTCATCCAGCTCTGCAATGCCAGCGACGTGCCTCTCGTCTTTCTTCAGAACACGACCGGCTTCATGGTTGGCAAGAAATACGAGCAGGAGGGGATCATCAAGAACGGCGCCAAACTGATCAACGCCGTCTCGAACAGTACGGTGCCCGCCATCACCATCATGACGGGCTCTAGCTATGGCGCGGGGAACTACGGCATGAGCGGGCGGGCGTATCGCCCAAGGTTCCTCTTCACGTGGCCGAATCACAAAATCGCGGTGATGGGTGGCAAGCAACTCGCCGGCGTTCTCGACATCATTCAGCGTGACGCCGCGGCCAAGAAGGGCGTCGAAGTCGATGAGAAGATGCTCGAGGTCGCGAAGATGATGACGGAGAAACAGATCGAAGATCAGTCGACGGCACTCTACGCAACCGCCCGCCTCTGGGACGATGGGATCATCGATCCGCGCGACACCCGAACCGTGTTGGCGATCTGCCTTTCCGCCGCATACAACGCCCCGTTCGAGGGAACCACGTCTTGGGGCGTGTTCCGCCACTAAGGAGCAGGCCAGAGTTGACTCGTACGATTCAGAAAGTGCTCATCGCCAACCGTGGTGAGATCGCCCGACGCATCATGAGGACCTGTCGCAAGATGGGGATCGCGACCGTAGCCGTGTACTCCGAGGCCGACCAGGATATGCCTTTCGTGCGTGAAGCCGACGAGGCTTTCCTCCTCGGTCCGCCGCCGAGCACGCAGAGCTATCTCAAGATCGAGAAGATCCTCGAAGCGGCGAAGCGAACCGGAGCCGATGCGATTCATCCGGGCTACGGGTTTCTTGCAGAGAACGCCGCGTTCGCGGAGGCATGCGCGTCCGCAGGTGTGATCTTCATCGGCCCGACGCCCGTCGCGATTCGCGCGATGGGTTCGAAGCGGGAAGCCAAGGCGTTGGTCGCGAAGGCGGGCGTGCCCGTGATTCCCGGCTACGATGGGGCCGATCAAGACCCTGCGGTTCTCGCGACGAAAGCGGTCGCAGTGGGCTTCCCGGTACTCTTGAAGGCCAGCGCGGGAGGTGGTGGGAAGGGCATGAAGCTCGTCCGCCAGGAAAGCGAGCTCTCCGACGCGATCGCTTCGGCCGCGCGCGAAGGGGAGAGTTCGTTCGGCGATGGGACGCTCTTGGTCGAGAAGTACATCGACAACCCCCGGCACGTCGAGATTCAGATCCTTGGCGACAGCCACGGTGGCCTCGTCCACCTCAACGAACGCGAATGTTCGATTCAGCGACGCCATCAGAAGATCATCGAGGAGACGCCATCTCCTGCGCTCGACGCAGATCTGCGTAAGGCGATGGGCGAGGCGGCGGTCCTCTGCGGGCATGCGATCGGGTACCAGAACGCGGGCACCGTCGAATTCATTCTCGCGCCTGATCGGAGCTTCTACTTTCTGGAGGTCAACACGCGGCTCCAGGTCGAGCACCCAATCACCGAATGCGTGACTGGCCTCGATCTCGTCGAGGAGCAGATCTTGGTCGCACGAGGCGAACCCTTGCGTATGACGCAAGACGAGGTCCGTTTTGAGGGCGCGGCAGTCGAAGTGCGTCTTTACGCGGAAGACCCGACTTCGGGGTTTCTGCCCCAGAGTGGGCTCGTCGTTGATTGGCATCTCCCGGAGGCCGAGGGGCTTCGAGTCGATAGTGGCGTCGAAAGCGGCAGTGAGGTGAGCATCTACTACGACCCCATGCTTGCGAAGATCATCACGTCCGCCGACGACAGGCCTACCGCCATGCAGCGCATGCGGAGTGCACTTCGCTCCTTGAGTGCACAAGGCGTCGTGACGAACCGTGAGTTCTTGCTCCAAGTACTCGATCATCCCGAGTTCATCGCGGGCAACATCGACACGCACTTCATCGATCAGCATATGGGAGACGCCCTGAGCGCGGATCCCGATACGTCTCTCGAGCGCCACGCCGCGGTCATCGCCACGCTCGCTGGCCAACAGCAGCGCGAGGCTGAGCAGTCGATTCTCCCATGGGTTCCCTCTGGGTGGCGCAACAATTTCTACAGTCCGCAGTGGGCGGAGTACGAAGTCGCCGATCGGACGTACCGTGTCGAGTATCGGCACCTGGGCGATCATCGTTTCGAGGTGTCGTGCGACGGGGAGAACGCCGACGTACGCGTGGTTTCTTGGACGGCACCGAACCTGACCCTCGAGATTGCGGGTCATCGGATGAGTGCTCGGATCACGGGGGAGGGCGATCGCGTGTTCGTCCACAACGCCACGCTTGATGTTGCGTTGACGCTCGTCCCACGTTTCCCCGACAAGTCTCTCGCGGTTCCCGAGGGCGGCTGCGTCGCGCCGATGCCTGGCAAGATCATCGAACTGCGTGTCGCGGAAGGCGACGAGGTCGCCGCGGGCCAGGTTCTCCTCATCATGGAAGCCATGAAGATGGAGCACTCGGTGACGGCACCGAGCGACGGAACAGTCCAGCAAGTCAGCGTCAGCGCCGGCGATCAAGTCGACGCGGACGCGCTGTTGGTTGTCGTTTCCGAGTAGTCAGGCCGCGTCGAGTTCCGAGATCAACTGATCGCCGCTCAGTTCATCTGCGGACCGGCCGTCGAAGTACTTCATCAGCCCAACCCGCTCGTAGTGCGGTTTGATGCGATCGCTGAGAAGCCCAATCTCGCGAAGATTCGGTACGAGACGTTGAAACATCACCTGGCGAAACAGTTCGAATCCCGGAGAGTTGGTGACCATCTCCGCCCACTGCTTTCGCGTGATCTTGTGCTCGAACCACTCTTCGTACACCTCGATGGACAGAAAGCGGTTGCGCATCAGGATCGCCACCTCGAAAGCCCAGTCTTCGCGCTCTCGCTGCTCTGCCTCGCTCAGCGCGGTGTTGAAATGCTCGCGCAGGGCGACCACACCGTAGTGCACATGGCGCGCCTCGTCTCGGATGACGTTCCTGAGCAACTCCTTGAGCAGGGGTTCGCTCGTCATTTGGTAGAGTGTTCCGAATGCGCCGAGCGCCAAGCCCTCAACCATGATCTGCATCCCGAGGAACTTGAGATCCCATCGTGAGTCTTGAATCAAGGCGTCGATGATCACGAACAGGTTGTCGTTGATTTGGTACAGCTTGTTGAGTTTCGTATCGAGATATCGATGGAAGACCTCGACATGACGCCCCTCATCGACGACCTGCGTCGCGCCGTAGAGCTTCCCGTCGAAAAACTGCACCGCTTCGGTCACCTGCGCGGCCGCGAACAATGCGCCTTGCTCACCGTGCAGAAACTGGCTGAGCATCCACGCCGCGACACTGGAGTTCAATCGACGCTTTTCGAGCTCAGTGAGCTTGATGCCCATGCTCCGAAGGTCGTCGTAGCTCATGAACTCTGGTGGGATGATCGGGACCTCGGGGTTCTCCGGGTCGACGTCGATGTGCCACGGAAGGTCGGCGCCGTTCCACTGTCCTTCTTTCGCGCGGTCGTAGAGGTCGCGCATC
Source organism: Polyangiales bacterium (assembly GCA_049670545.1). Classification (GTDB taxonomy): domain Bacteria; phylum Myxococcota_A; class Polyangia; order Polyangiales; family Houyiibacteriaceae; genus SG8-38. The sequence goes on along the minus strand of JBATTM010000461.1, from coordinate 1,420 downwards.
TCCGGTTGGTCGGCTGGATACGTCCAGTCGAAGTGCACTTCGTGGTGTGACGGCATCTTGGTCGGAACACCCTGCTTGCCGCGCTGAAGGATCAGCCCGCGAACTCCCGATGGACCCATCGCACGGAGCACCTTGGGATTCTTAGTTTCAGTCATGAGCTGTACGGCCTCGACGTATGGCTCGACCCGCCTGCGAATGGACATTGGGAGGTTGTCTAGAACTTTGTCACTGATCATGGCGCGGCCTTTCCTACAGGACGTTGGCGAAGAAATCGCGAATCTTGGTGGCGTGCAGTCGCATGATGAAGCGGTCGAGCACCGGCAGGACCTCCTCGATCATCGTAGCAACCTGTTCGGGTGGAAGCCCAGAGAGCCGAGAAGAGATGAGATGCACCTCTTCCTGGAGCAGTTTGGCAATCAAATCTTGGTAGAATGTCAGATCCTCGACGCCGAAGCCGAGCTCTTTGGTGAACCCCATGCCCCGAATCGTGCCAAGAACCTCGAACGACCAGACGTCGGCAGCGGCCACTCGAAGCGTTCCGTCAGTACGTTCACCGCCGATCAATCCGAGATTGAATGCACGCTCGACATCCTCGGGGTCGACTCCCGTGTTCGCGGCCACTTCTTGCGCGGTCAATTGGGGTTGACGATCTTCCCCGGTTCGCAGTGACGCGTCGAGGCGCTCTTTGACGCCCTCGAGAAATGCGTGCTGACGAGGAGAGAAAACATCTTCTTCTCCGTCGAGAAGGGCCTTGATCGCCTTGAGTGGCAGGAAGCGTTCGTGTTGGAGTTTCTTGATCAGACGCAGACGCTCGATGTGCTCCTCAGTGTACCAGGCCATGTTGCGGCCGGTTTTCTGTCCGGCGGGTAGGAGCCCCTGCTGGATGTAGAAATGTATCGCCTGCCGAGGCAGTTCGGTAGCGTCGCACAGATCCTTCATCCGGTAACACCAACGAGCTTCGTCGAACTCAGTCTTTTTCGCCGCCGCCGTCATGCTCAATGGACCTCGATCTTCGCGTGCGTGAGTGGGCGCCCCACGCATGTGAGTACGTATCCCTGTTCGCGCTCAGCGCGACTCAGGCAATTCGGTTCTTCCATCTGAATCTCACCGTCGTTTCGCTTCACACGACAGGCTCCACAGCCACCCATGGCGCAGGAGAACGGCATCTCGATGCCTGCGGCGAGCGCCGCCTCTAGAATCGTCTGTCCGGGCGACACCTGAACGCCTCGGTCGACTCCGCCCTGCGACACCAGCACCGTCTCAATCTTATCGCTTCCGATGTTCCCGTGTCGTTCCTCGGGTCTCGTGAAGCGTTCCTCGGAGATCCGCGCCGACTCGACCCCGCGCTCATTCAGCACCGCGTGCGCCGCGTCCATCATCGGGGTCGGGCCGCAGAAAAAATAGCGGACCGACCCTGAAT
>JBATTM010000460.1:0-1813 GCA_049670545.1 Polyangiales bacterium | reverse complement strand
TCGAACCGCTGATCTTGAGCGACGACCGGCCCTGGCTGCGCCACGCCACCGCGCCGATCGGGTAGGTTCACTCAGTCAGTTTGAGCCATTCTTCTTCTGTGAGCACCTGAACGCCTAAGTCCTTGGCACTTTTGAGCTTTGAGCCGGCTCCCGGACCCGCCACCACGAAGTCCGTTTTCTTGGAGACCGAGCCGGCAACCTTGGCGCCCAAACGCTCAGCACGGGCCTTTGCCTCCGAGCGGGTCATCTGTTCCAAGGTGCCGGTAAACACGACAGTCTTGCTTGAGACCGGCGAAGCCTGATCCACCGTTTCCAGGACGCGCGGACGCACGTCTTTCAGGAGATCCTCCACCACCTCCACATTGTGCGGTTCGGCGAAGAAGTCCGCGAGGGCCGCCGCGACTGTTGGGCCAATGCCCTCGATATTCGCAAGTTCCGCGAACGCCTCGCCTTCGGGGTCTTTCCCCGCTTCACGCATCGCCTGTAAGAAGCTCTCGACCGTGCCGTAATTTCGCGCAAGCAACCGCCCCGTGATCTCACCCACATGGCGGATGCCGAGCGCATAGATAAAACGGTCGAGGCCCACATCGCGCCGGGCTTCGATGGCGTCGAAGAGCTTCTGCGCCGAAGTCTCACCCCAGCCTTCGCGTTCGCTCAGTCTCGCGCTGGCGCGGGCATCGCGCAAGGCAAGCGTGAAAATGTCGGGCGGCGACTGGATCAGGCCTTCGTCGTAGAAGTTTTGAATATTCTTCTCGCCGAGGCCTTCGATGTCGAAAGCGTTGCGGGAGACGAAATGCTTGAGACGTTCGACACGCTGCGCCGGACAAATGAGCCCGCCCGTGCAGCGGCGGATCGCATCTTCCTTGCCTGAGTTGGGATTGACCTCGCGGGTCGCATGGCTGCCACAGGCCGGGCATAGATCGGGAAAGACGAACCGCTTCGCGCCCTTGCGGCGCTTGTCCTTTAGGGGCCTAAGGATTTGCGGGATCACATCGCCGGCGCGCTGCACCACGACCGTATCGCCGATGCGCACGTCCTTGCGCGCGATCTCGTCCTCATTGTGGAGTGTCGCATTCTGCACCACGACGCCGCCGACCGTCACCGGCTCGAGTTTTGCAACAGGCGTGAGCGCGCCCGTGCGGCCCACCTGAATCTCGATGTCACGCAAGATTGTGGTCGCCTTCTCAGCGGGAAATTTGTGCGCGATTGCGAAGCGCGGCGAGCGCGAGACGTAACCGAGCCGCTCCTGAAGATCGAGCCGGTCGAGCTTGTAGACGATGCCGTCAATGTCGTAATCGAGGCCCGCCCTGCCCTCCTCAATCTCGCGATAGGTCTCCAGCATTTCATCGACCGAGCTCGTGAGCTTCGCGAGCGGATTGAGGGGGAACCCCCATGCGGCCATGGCTTGATAGACGCCCCATTGGGTGTCTGCGGGAAGATGTGCCACCTCGCCCCACGCATAGGCAAAGAACTGCAGGGGCCGTGACGCCGTAATCGCCGGATCGAGTTGGCGCAATGAGCCGGCCGCAGCGTTCCGCGGATTGGCGAAGCGCCGTTTTTCGCCTCTGGCCTGCTCTGCGTTCAGCGCTTCGAACGCACTATGGCTCATATAGATTTCACCGCGGACCTCGAACGGATCGGGAAAGCCGGGCGCCTCGATCACCTTTGGTACGGTCTCGATCGTGCGGACATTGGCTGTAACGTTTTCCCCTTGATAGCCATCTCCGCGCGTTGCTGCCTGCACGAGACGCCCCGCCTCGTAGCGGAGCGTAATGGAGAGCCCGTCGATCTTGGGTTCGGTGGTGAACGCCAG
>JBATTM010000459.1:0-4638 GCA_049670545.1 Polyangiales bacterium | reverse complement strand
GTCGATACGTGGATAGCGACAGCGTCTTCGAGGAAATGAAATGCGCCGTTTCGTATGCGGGCGACCCTGGGTTGTCGAGGTCCCACAACCCCCCAATCGCGTCGTGCCGGGCCATGCCGAGGCGATCCGTCCGCGCAGGCTTCTTTACCCAAGCGTTTCTGGCCTGCGACCCGTAGCGGGCTGGCCGCCTGTTCAAGGTGGGGTGATGAGGATGTTCCAGGGCGGCGGCACTGAGACCACCGAACCCATTGCGTCGAGAACGCGCGCGCGCACGATGTACCATCCGATGGGAAGCGACATGGATTGCTGGAACGGCACCGAAGCCGCAGGCGACATCGCCGAGTAGCTCCCGAACATCGTCGTGCGGGTAGGCGTGAAGGTCAAAGGGTCTTGCACGGTGCTCCACAGCTCCATCTCGATGGTCGCGTAGTCGTTGGCGTGGCTGTTCGAGACCGGCTCCCCGTTGTCAGCGCGTTGCACGACGATTGCGAACGGCTGGTTGGTGCTGATACGGCCGTTGACATCGGGGCGCAGCTGAGTTGCGATGCTCGGCGCGATGGTGTTCAACGCGACGCTTGATGTGTCGACCAGCGAGCCATCAGCCCACGTCTCCGCCTCGAGGACCAGCGAATACCCGACCCAGATCTCCAAGCTGCCGTCCGCTTCCAAGTAGCGTTGGCGGGTCCCGTCTGGCGTGTTGATGGGTTGCCGCCCGGCGGGAATGGGATTTCCCAGCTCGTCCACACCCGACGGAGTCGCTTCGAACCAGCGGGTCTCGATCGTGGTCGCGCTGGCGGGGACGCACGCGGACGTATCCACGTGAACCAGGGCCGTGCTGTTGAGAGGCAGGTCACTACCAGGAGGGACGACCGCTCCGGCGAGTTCCACAGCAATGGGGCAGGCACCAGGGATGCCCCCACCGCCGGCGACATACGGATGCACAGGTGCCGTCGGCTCACCAAAGTACGCAACGCGCGCGACCTTCACCGGCGTGGTCGGAGTGGACGGAGGATACCGATACCAGACCATGACCGCCGGCCCCGACAGGGCGTGGACGTAGTAAGGGCGATTGAGCGCGTCGAGCTGCGTGCTGCGCCCGATGTGGAGGTCCCTGAAAGCGGAGGAAGGGGGTGGATTGAAGTCGTTGTTCACCGCGAACTCGGCAAAGCCGTTGGCGACGCGCACGTACACGTGCACGGTCCTACCGTCGGCTTGCATCACGGGGTTGGGAGGGTCGTCGCCGGGGTCCGAAACGTCAATCACGCCGTGTTGGCTGAAGCCATCGATGGCGGCGGTGAGCTCGTCGACACCGGCTTCGAGGACAGACTCGTGCACGACCGTGCCGTCGTCCTGGAGGCGACCGAATCGAGCGGTCGCGGGGTCGTCGAGGTCTAGGTTGTGTGCCACCTCGACCGTGACCGCGCGGCTGAACGTCAGGCCCTCGGGCGAGAAGGCGTACCCGATGCCCTCGTGGAACGCTTCTGGGTCGTCGGTAGGCGCGATGGTGATCGTCGCGGTATCCGCCAGGGCGTCCGGTGGGATGGTCATCGTGAGGCGGCCGTCAGCGGACGTGATCGTGCCGCCTGCAGCACCCACGGACGCCTCCACCGTCGTTCCGTCGTCGGTGTCGCCTCCGCATGCGCACATCGCAAGGCCCGTGAAAACGGCGACGACGAGTCGAGGAGCGTGCATCGGAACCTCCGATCGTGTCGCGACGATACCGAGCCAAACCGTCGCGATCAACGGGTGTCAGACAGCAGTCGTGGTCCTGAAAATCGGCACCGCGCCGACGCCACGACCTACCAAGGAGTGTCAAGGGTCAAAGAGGGGAAAAGGAAAGACCCGAAAAAAGAGCGCGGAGATCATCGAAGGCGTCAACCAGGGTCCGATCCCTCCCGATCCCTTCCGCGATCCCTCCCCGGTTGGCGCACTTCGGTTCGTGCCCTGCAGGCAACGACCGCATCGGGCGTCGCAAGCTCGTGCTCCCCAGTCTTAGCTTTGTTGAAGACCCATTCGGGCCATCCTCGGTAGGCCTTGGTGCGTAGAGAGCGCCGGGTCTCAGCTCGAGGGCATCGGCCCTGCAGTCAGGTCAAGGGTCCCGCACCACTCGACGCCGTTGAGTCGGCCGTGAGTTGAGGCCGAGACGCGGCCAGGCGTCGAATCTGTCGATCCGTCTTCGCGTCCATCAGGGCGAAAGCCCCGTCGAGCAGGCGATACGCGAGCCAGCGAAAGGGCTCGGGGGGCCAGTTCCACACACGCCTCTCGATTGCCGCTTCGGCCGGGTGCGTTCGCCCCATCACTCGCTCGCAAAGCATGTCACCCATCAGACAGGCCTGCGGCACTCCATGCCCTGCGAAACCGTACCCATGATGAACATTGTCGTGCCTTCCGGAGGTCCCAATCGTCGGTAGAAAATCCAGCGTGAACCCGATCCAGCCCCCCCAATAACTGTGCATCCCGAGGTGGGCGAACTCCGGGAAGCGTTCATGAAACGCTCGGGTGATGGCCTCGAACGCTCGGGTGTCGTACGCCTCTGACAGCGCACTCCCAAACGCGTACGAGACCACCTTGGCGCCGCCGACGATGGTGTTGTTTGCGGTGAGCCGATAACTCTCGAGCGCTTCGTGGGCTGTGTAGACACCTTCTCGACCGCGCCAACCTAGCGTCTCCAGTAGTTCGTCCGTGAGCGGCTCGGTCTCGAATAGGGAGACGCGAAGAGGGGCGACCGCGCGCGTGTTGTATCCGATCCCCTTGGTGTAGGCATTCGTGGCGACAACGACCGAATCCGCGGTGACGATACCTTCGTCACAATGCACGCGTGGATGGACCCCGTCTTCGATCCGTCGAACCGGCGTGCCTTCGTAGAGGCGCACGCCTACCTCGAGAGCGGCCCTCCGTAGGCCGAGCACCAGAAGACCGGGCTGCAAGACGCCTCCACGCCTTTCATGAGCGCCGCACAGAAATGCGGCAGGCAGCCCGCGTTCGCGCATGTCGCCCTCCGATAGGAACGTCACGTCGCCTCCCAACGAATTGCCGAGCTCAGCGGCTTTGCGGAGGCTGTCCGCGTGCTTGGGGTGAACGCCCGCCATGATATTGCCGTTGGGCACGTAGTTGCAGTCGATGCTGTGCTCCTTCATGAGCGCGACGGTGTAGTCGACAGCATCGTCGGCAAACCGAAGGAGCTTCGAGCATCGCTCCTCACCAAAGACGCGGAGAAGCGTCGACAGGTCCTTGCCGATAGTTGGCGCTAGGTGTCCGGCGTTTCGGCCGCTCGCCCCCGAGCCAGCAAACCCTTGCTCGAGCACGACCACATCGACGCCTTGCTTTCGGAGCGCCAGCGCGGTGGACAAGCCCGTGTAGCCTCCACCTATGATCGCAACATCCGCCTGGGTGTCTTGCGCGAGGGATGGTTGACGATTCTCCGGCTCCGACAGCCAAATGCTGATCTCTTCGAACGGATAGCGGGTAATCATGCGGCGTCTCCTGGTGTGTCGGTCATCAGCGCGAGGTCACGAGTCGCGGCGCAAAGGCTCCCATCGTCAGGCCCCACAAACCCATCATGCGCAGACTTTCCTTCGTCCTCTCCCACCATACTGACCGCGTCTCCAGCGGTTCACGACCGGGATCCCACTCTGAACGACTAGCACTATTGGCCTACCGCGCTTCGTCGTTAGCCCGTAGGAAGCCCAGAACCTCCTCCTTGAAGAGCGGGTCGAAGACGGCCCCGAAGTGATCGCGATCGGGGATCATGACGAGCCGCGCACCGGGAATGGCGTCGGCGAAGGGGTGTACGGTGTTGACGTACGGGATGTCGTCGGCGCCGTTCACGATCAGGACGGGGATGTTGACGGAGCGAAGCCCTTCACCTCCGAGCTCGAGTGGGAAACCTTCGGGCCACATCTGCAGTGCCGCCAGTGCGAGCGCTTCACGGGCGTGTTCGTCGTTCCTTGGATCGATATCCACGAACTGGCGCCACTCGAGGCCGATTGGATCGCTGATCTCCGATGGGTCGTCGGCGCGCAGTGCTGCCGCGATGGGTTCGGCGGTCGCGATACTCTCTTCGGTTTCGTCGCCGATGCCGCCGAGGACCATCGAGCTGAAACGATCGGTGTGATGGCCCAATAGATACGCACCCGAAAACGAGCCGAGCGAGTATCCCATGAAGTCTGCCTTCTCAATCCCGAAGGTGTCCATGAGGTTGAGCACATCGCGCGCCATGGTGCTGTAGCTGTAGAGCGCCTGCTCGAGGGGTTTATCGCTGTCTCCATGGCCGCGAATATCGATGGCGATCACCTGACGAACCGTCTGAAGCTCTTCAATCCATCCGGTCACCCCCCAGTTGAAGCTGAGGTCGGTCCCCCACCCGTGGACCAAGATGATCGGCTCGCCTTCCCCGAAGGACTCGTAATGGATCTGCAAGCCGTCCGATTCGAAGAACCCAGAAGCGGCGAGAGGTTCGGGAGGCAGGATGTTGGTTGCGTCGCTGCAGCCAATGAATCCGGGTGTGGCAAGCAGGGCGGCGAGCACCATCCAGATCCTTTTCGCGCGGCGGTCAACGGGCAAGCAAGTCATGACGCGAGCGTAGCAGCTTTCAGCGCTTGACTTTATCTGACATAACTGTCTGAATAATGCCCATGA
>JBATTM010000458.1:0-1724 GCA_049670545.1 Polyangiales bacterium | reverse complement strand
CAGGTGCTCGGCCATCTTTCGACGACCGAGTTCACGAGGTTGATGGCCTCGATTACGATCTGGGTCGCGCCCGAACAGGGTTGCAACTACTGCCACAACCCCAACAACCTCGCATCCGATGAGAAGTACCAGAAGGTTGTGTCGCGCCGTATGCTGCAGATGACGCAGCACATCAATGAGGACTGGCAGAGCCACGTCCAGCAGACAGGGGTTACCTGCTACACCTGCCACCGAGGTAACAACGTGCCCGAGTACATCTGGTTCGATGAACCCCCTCGGCCAGATCGCATGGTGGGCGGCGCCATGGCCACTCAGAACCGCGCGTCGGAGAATACGGGCTCGACTTCACTGCCGGGCGATCCCTTCAGCACCTTCCTTGTCAACGACGACCACCGTATCCGGGTGCAAAGCGCGGGCGAGGTGTTCCCGAGCAACGACAACCGCGCATCGATCAAGCAGACCGAGTGGACGTACGGCCTGATGATACACTTCTCGAACGCGCTCGGCATCAACTGCACTGGCTGCCACAACTCGCGTTCGTGGAACGATTGGTCGCAGAGCCCGCTCCGGCGCGCGATCGCTTGGCAGGGCATCCGTATGGTCCGAGACTTGAACGCCCACTGGCTCATCCCCCTTCAGCCCATCTACCCGGAGTACCGGCTAGGCGAGATGGGCGATGCTCCCAAGATAAACTGCATGACCTGCCACCAAGGTGCCTACAAGCCGCTGTTGGGTCAGTCGATGCTGCAGGACTTCCCGTCGCTCTCGCGCGCCTGGCCCCAGCCGGTAAAGGGGGAACCGGAACCCGAACCGATGCCGACGGAGGCAGGCGCGGGCGAAGAAGGCTAGGAAGCCAGGACGACACATCTCGCACCATCGGGCTCCGAAACCCTCCGTCGTCGTCCTCGAGATGACTTCTAGGGGCCGCCCAGTGGCGCCGAAGCGGTGGGCGCTCGCGGTCGCGGCAGGTCGATCGTGGTGAGCGGTCGCGGACCAACTCAGTCCAGCTTGCTGCCCGATGAAAGAAGCTTGACGCACTCACGTCATGAGCCGATAACTCTGTTCATGGATACGAAGATTGGACGTCGTGACAGCCTCAAGGTTGTCGGTTTTGGATTCCTCGGTGCCGCAGGCCTGATCAACCTGGCCGCGTGCAGCAAGAAAGAAAGCGCCGGTGGCGCAGAGGGCGCGGGCAGCGCGGAGAAGGCTCCTACGGAGGAGGCTCCTGCCAAGCAGGCTGAGGCCGCGGGGGGCGAGGGCTGCGATGCCGCGATCGAGCCGGCCTCGACCCAGATGCGCACCGCGCTTCAGTACAAGCAAGTCTCCGACCAGGAAGGTAAGAGCTGCTCGAGCTGCGCTCAGTTCAAGCCTGGCGAGTACGGCGATTGCGGTGGCTGCAATCTGTTCACGGGTCCCGTGCAGAGCAACGGCTACTGCCTGAGCTGGGCCGCCAAGGAAGGCTGAGCGCCCCGATCACTCCGTGTGGCGGAGGCGACGAATCAGATCGAAGGCGTGGGCTGGCAGCGACAGCGCGAGCAGGGCGTAGACCGCCCAGATGCTGGCGCCGGCTACGCTAGCGCGGAGCGCGATCAGCAGAATGGCGCCGGCCAGGAGTTGACCCACCACGTCGAGCGGGCGCATGCCGCCCTTCGCGCGGGCGCGCCATATCAGCAACGCGATCATCTCGAGCGCGATCAGGGCGATCGCGAAGTTGATCAGGATGC
>JBATTM010000457.1:0-1508 GCA_049670545.1 Polyangiales bacterium | reverse complement strand
ACGCGAATCGGTCCCACGGCCGGCCGTCGCGCGCGGCCTCCACCGCGAGTGCGGCTTGCACGCTGGCGAGCCCGGCATAGCCGGCAATCCAACCGACCCTCCATCCGATCGCGTCGTGGCGGCCTCGCTCGAAGCTCCCTTCGATCCGGCGAAGCCGGTAGGAAACGGCGTCATCGGTGAGGGTGTCGAGGCAGTGATAGGCGTCCTGGGCTTGCGCGGGTGAGCTCGCCATCGCCGGGACGCCGAGGATCATCACCAACGAGACTGCTCGAATCAGATGTTTAACCATTGATAAACGTTCGGTTGTAAGCCGTGCAGGCATGGACCTCACCTCGCGATGGATCTCGACCTATCATGCTATTATTCGCTTGACAAGGATTTATTCGAACATTAGTTCAAGCGAATAACTCAATAGGAGGCACTTCCATGGCCAACTCCACCGGCATCCGGACCGTTCAGATCCCGCCCCCCCTCACGGCGTTCGAGTTTTTCGTCCCAGCCGTCCGCGACTCCGCGATCTCTCACCCGCCTGTCGAATGGGTTGGCCGTGCCTTCTCGTTGCTGTGGGGGGTGCAGTCGTGAAGTGGCTTTGGCTCAGCCTGGTCCTCCTTGTCACCGTCGCGCTCACGCTATCGGCCTATCTGTTTCGGCCGTTGGCGCATGAGCCGAAGCCGGCGCCGTTCGAGTGCCTCGATCTCGCGGATGGGTCCTTCGTCCCGATCGAGACTCCCGGACATGCCTACGGAATCGGTCTTTCCTATGCAGGGCACATTCAGGAAACCGCATCCGATTTCGACCCTCACGCGCCGCCGCCGATCTTCGAGAAGCATCTGCGATCGCTCACGACCGAGGGTGCGCGCGTGCCACTCCCGACGAGCGACGGTGTGATTGGCGCGGCGGACGTCTTGGAGCCCGGACTCGGCGCTCAGGTAAGAGCACAGGTGGGGGCCGTAGCGCCGATGCTCGACTACGAGGTCGAGCTCGGTCTCGTGCTCCTCGAGGACGTCGACGCGAATGATCTCTCGCGACCGGATTTCGCGCCGAGGCTCGGCTTCTTCGTGGCGAACGATCTCTCCGCGCGATCCCTCGGACTGCTGGGCGAAGGGCGCCCCAATCGATACGAGTATTGGGGCGCGTCGAAGAGCTTTCCCGGCTTCATGCCCATTCCTGCCCAAGCCTGGGTGCCGAACGAAACGGTACCCAGCGGGCTCCCCTGCGTCGACATCGAGACCACCGTGAACAGTGAGGTGCGTCAGCACCAGAACACCCGCGATCTCATCTACACGCCCGCAGAGATGCTTCGCTTCATCCACGATGCGTACCCCGATCGGTCACTCGAGAAGGGCGACATCGTCCTCACGGGCACGCCCGGCGGCGTCGCGATTCGGGTTCCTCGCGCCCTCGTTCGACTCGCGAACCTCGTCGGCCTCGATCGGTTCAAGAAACTCGAGGCCGCGGTGGGTCGCGATCAGTCCCGGTTCCTTGGTGAGGGCGACAGCGTCGTGGTG